>JAAZVM010000041.1 GCA_018623505.1 Patescibacteria group bacterium
CCAGCACCTCCTTATGCTGCTTGTTTGTTTTTTGCCTTGGAAATACGTAATTCCATTAGTTTTATAGCTCTATCAGATGGTGTCTTGTGGCCGAAGTGTTTTTTATAACAGCTCCAGCCTCTAAAGTTTCCATGACTTTTTTCTTTTTGTTTGATTTCTGTAGCAGTAACGAAAGAGGTAGCCATAATCCATTTATTTTCTTTTTTGTTCTGTTTTTGTTTTTCCTGTAAAGCTTTGCTCAGGTAAAAATATTTATAACTAAAAAATACTATATTGCAAACCTTTTTGTTAATTTTCTATTAATATCCTTCTCTTATTTTATTTTTAATTATTGTTTTTCAGTAAAAAAATATCTCAAATTTTATTTTTTACAAATTATATGATAAAATCATAAAAAGTAGTTTAAAAGATAATTTTTGCTTTATGAATCCACAAAATACAATTGATAGTTCAGATTTAGGTTTAGATACCAGAGATTTTTGAACAAATAATGAAGAGTTAGAGGGGGCATGTTATAAATTTAATAAATTATTAACAGAGCTTGAAAGTTTAAGGTGAGATAACCCAACTCATTAATTTTGACTTTTTTGGCTTATAGATTAATATATCTTCAATTAAAAACCTTTGATTAGGTTTTTTTATTTTATATTAAAAATTTATGATAAAACTAAGTAATTTTCCAATTAAAACTCTTAAATCTAGACCAGTTGTTAGTGATAATTTATCTACAAGCTTACTTTTACAAGCTTGATTTATAAGACAAGAAATGGCTTGAGTTTATATATACACAACTCTTGGTTTAAAAGTCCTTAGGAAAATAGAAAACATAGTAAGAGAAGAAATGGATAATGCTGGAGCCAATGAAGTTCTAATGTCTTCTCTTGGTTCAAAACTTCACTGGGATCAAACAGGTAGATGGGATGTGGTTGATGTGCTTTTTAAGCTTCCAGCTTCTACTTGAAAAGAGTATGCTTTAAATCCTACTCATGAAGAAATAGTTACTCCATTTGCAGGAGAATTTATACAATCATATAAAGACTTGGATTTTGCTGTTTATCAAATACAGACAAAATTTAGAAACGAAAAAAGAGCTAAATCAGGTCTTTTAAGATGAAGAGAGTTTCTTATGAAAGATTTATATAGTTTTCATAGAGATGAAGCTTCTCTAGATGCTTATTATGAAAATATGAAAAAAGTCTATATGAAAGTTTTTGATAGACTTGGTATTTGAAAAGATACTTATATAACTCTTGCTTGAGGGTGAGATTTTACAGATAAATACTCTCATGAGTTTCAAACACTTTTAGATATAGGAGAGGATGATATTTATATATGTGATGAATGTAACACTTCTCATAATGAAGAAATAGTAGACTTAGAAAATGGTTTTGAGTGTACTAATTGTAACTCAAAAAATCATAGAGTGGAAAAAGCTAGTGAAGTAGGTAATATATTTCCTCTTATGACAAAGTTTAGTGATGCTTTTTGATTAAAGTATGCAGATGAAAATTGAAAAGAAAAACAAGTTATAATGGGGTGTTATGGTATAGGTATTTCTAGACTTATGTGAGTTATTGCAGAGTATTATGCAAATGAAAAATGAATTTCTTGGCCAGAAAATCTTGCTCCAGCAGATTATTATATAATAGTTATGTGAGAAGAAAATATAGAAAAAGCAGAAGAAATAGCTAAAAAACTTGAGTTAGAATGAAAAAGTGTGATACTAGATGATAGAATCTGAAAAAAAATAGGTTTTGGTCAAAAAGCTTGAGATTGTGAATTATTTGGTATAGCAAATAGGATAGTTTTATCTCCAAAAACTCTAGAGCAATGAGGTTATGAATTAACTAAAAGAGGAGAAGAAAGTACTATAATAAAACTATAAAATGATAAAAATAATAAGTTTTGTAGACTCTTTTAAACATTATAATGAGCCTATAAAAGAATTTGAAAAAAGAGTCGGTAAAAGTGTAGATTTCATAAAACTTAAACCTAGTAAAAGAAAAAATCCAGATGAAATAGTAAAAGATGAGAGTATTGAGTTATCAAAAATCCTGAAAAAAATCACAGGTTACAAAGTACTTTTATATATAGATTCAAAACAGATGGATACTATAGAGTTCTCAAATATGATAGAAGAAAAGCAAATGACTTTTGCTGATATAGTTTTTATCATAGGTTGAGCTTATGGAGTAGATTATGAGATTATAAAAGAACATATAAATCAAAAAATCTCTCTTTCTCCTATGACATTTCCACATGCACAAGCAATTATGATGCTTTATGAGCAAATATATAGAGCTATGTGTATAAAAAAATGAAGCTCTTATCATCATTAAAAAAAGGCCCACCTTCAAAAAGAAGGGGGGGATACTAGGGAGGTGGCTGATTTTATGTAAAAAACGAGGATTTCTCATAGAGAATGCTAAAGTAGCAATCCTAGAGTTACTTTCTATTTTTACTCAAATTTAACATACTGAAAATTACTCAGTAATTTTGTTATAATTAATTATTCTTAAAATACAAGTCGTTAATAGCTTGTATTTTTTTTGCTTATTTTTTTAAAAGTTTATAATTTATTTGTCACTTATATTTTATTTTTTCGTTATAGTTTTTATGGAAGATCTTAAAATTATGCAAAAATGCCAGGAGGGTGATATAAAACTGTTTTGAAAAATCTATGATAAATATGTAGATAAACTATATCACTTTGTATATTTAAAAACTACAAATAGAGAAATCTCTGAAGATATAATCAGTGATGTTTTTATGAGTGCTCTTAAAAATATAGATAATTTTTCCATAAATGATAACTCAAGTGTAAAATCATGGCTTTATAGGATAGCAAATAATAAGGTTATAGATTTTTATAGGACAAATAAAGATGAAGATACTTTGGAAGAATATATGGATAAATGATTTGAAGAAGATTTATCAAAAAAGATAGATGATAAGGAAAAGATAAATAGCATACTAGAGTTTTTAAAATCCTTTAAAAAAGAGCACAGAGATGTTTTTATTTACAGGATTTGGTATGATATGTCTTATAATGAAGTGTCTGAAGTAACTTGATTATCAGTTGATAATTGTAAAAAAATAGTTAGTAGAACTATAAAAAACATAAGTATAAATTTTATACTGATTTTATTTTTTATCTTTATGCTATAATGAAAAAAATATTTGAAGAATTTATCTCTAAAATGCCTCAAAATAAAAAACATAAGATAGAAGAAATAATTAAATTAATAGAAAAAAATAAACCAAGCTTTGAAATAGATAAAACATTTAAAAAGTCATTAAAGCATAGGCTTATCTCTTATATGGATTTAAAAAAATCTAAGAAATCTAGTTTGTTTTATTTTGTACCGGCTACACTTTTTGGTTTGTTTTTTGTTTTTTCTTTTGTTATTAATTTTGATTTCTTTAATAAGGATAATATTCAAGAGATAGAAACTATGGAATCTCAAGAACTAAGTCCTTTAAGAAATACTAGGATGATAAAAACTATGGATTTACCAGTTCAAGATATGGACCAATCAGAAACTATGGAAATAAATACTTTTTCAATTATGAGTACTGATATGGTTGAAGATGGATTTTTAGAATACTGTAATTCATATTGAGCTACCCTTATAATAGAAGAAGAAAAAAGGTATTGTGAAAAAGAGGATTATGTATGTAGCATCGATGAATATATAAAAAATCTTTGTGATTTTGAATAAGATGTTAAAATTTATTTGTCACTTTTTTAATTTTATATCGTTTTAATATTTGAGGTTTAATTATTAAAAAAATATTATGAAAAAAATCATATTTTTACTTATGTTTAGTTTGTTTTTCGTTTCAGTAAATGCAGAAGATATAGAAGATAATTCTATAATTGAAGAATTAAATAGCTCTAATACTGAATCAGTTGATGTGTCTACTTTTTCTCTTAAGTCTTTTGATAGCTGTAATTGATTGGAGCAAGAATTAAATAATTTTTTTAAAAGTTATAATTATTGATATCCAAGAGGTTGAATAAGTATTATGCCTATGGGGGTTGATTCTTTAGAATCTGACTCTGTAGCTGCTGAATCAAAATCTGTATCCTCTGATTATTCTGAAACAAATGAGCAAGTGGATTGAGTTTCTGAGTCTGAAATCATAAAAACAGATGGAAGATATATATACTATATGAGAGATTATTATGATTATAATCAATCTGATTATAAAAACAGACAAAATAAAAATATATTTATAGTTGACTCTGTAGATATGAAAATAGTGAAAAAAATTAATCTGCCTACTCATTTTTATGGTACTACTCTTTATTTACAAGATGATAAATTAATAGTTTTAGCATCAGGTTATCCATCAGGTAAATTTCAAAAACAAATATGGGATAACTCTATAAAAACATATACAATTATTTATGATGTTGAAAATCCATCAGAAGCTTATATGGAAAAGATTTATCTTACAGAATGATCTTACTCTGAATCTAGACTTATAGATGATAAGTTATATGTTATATCTAGAAAGGATTTGTATAGTACTTATTATACTTATTCTCAAGATGGTAAAATTTCTGCTGAAGACTTTGTTCCAAAATGATTAGAGATAACTTATACAAACAGTGATTCTGAAAAAAATGTAGTTATAGATTGAGTAGAAAGGGATTATAAATATGAAACTGGTTTTGTTTCAAATTGTGAATCTATAAATTATGTACTGCCTTCTGATGAACAAAATCTTTGAAACCCTTCTATAAATATGGTTTCTATAATAGATATAGATGATAAAAATAAGCAGGTAGTTACAAAGGTAGTTTTCTGAAACTTTTCTGAAATCTATATGAGTAAAGAAAACTTATACATAACTAATAATGTATACAGAACTAACTCTTATAAATGTCCATTTTGAGCTATGTGTATAATGCCATTTTACTATGGATGAACTAATAATACTTTGATTCATAAAATGGAGCTAACAGAAGATGATTTACTTTATAAGAAATCAGCACTTTTAGAGTGAATGCCTTTGACTCAATACAGTATGGATGAATATAATTGAGACTTTAGGATTTTGACACAAACTAATAGATGGAATCAAGAGTGAGAAGAATCTCATACAGACTTATATGTACTTGATGAAAATCTAGAACTAAAATCTAGTTTAAGTAATCTTTGAGAATGAGAAGATTTTAAATCAAGTAGATTTATGTGAGAAAAATTATTTTTGGTTACATTTGAACAAATAGATCCATTTTTTGTTATTGATTTATCAGATGATAAAAATCCAAC
>JAAZVM010000042.1 GCA_018623505.1 Patescibacteria group bacterium
TACATTTCCCATCTATATTACTATCTGTTAAGTCTACAAATTTACAGTTATCAGTTTTGTTTTGAAGTTGGTATTCATGCCAGCTTAATCCTCATGATTTTATTTGAGTTTCTAAAGGTGATCCTATGTTAATAACTTCTCACTCTACATTTACAAGAACTAGTACTCAATAATCTATATCTACAACTATATCTCCAGAGTTATCATAGTTTTCTTTTCAGTAATTTTTAAAAAATACTGCTCAATAATGTCATCCTGGAGTTGCATCTTCAGGAACTTGTATATCAAACAATATTACTTTTTCTTCTTTTGCTTCTATTGTAAAGTAGTTTGTTTCTATATCTATCCAGTCAACTATAGATGTTCAAGGATTTTGTAGTTCATCTTTTTCTTTGAAATTTGGTTTTCCAGTATTTGATTCTGCTTCAAAATCAGATTTCCAAGTATAAATTTTTAATTGTTTATCACTTTTATTTATAAGTTTTGCTTCTTTTGTTATAGTTTCTCAAGGTTTTGCTTGAATTTCATACTTTATAGGTGATACTATTAAGTCTATATCTGCTTTTGTATATGAAAAATTAGCTAATAAACTTATTAGTAATATTAATTTTATAAAAAGTTTCATTTTTTATTATTAGTAATATTTTGTTAATATTATTAAAAAAACTTTAAAAATCAAAAAAATACCCTTGAGTAAGGGTATTTTTTATTATTTAATTAGAAGTTTCAAGTTACTGTAAAAGTAATTGTATCTTGATAATTTCATGCAGCTGTTTGTGCATCTGAAGTAGCTGATACTTTAAAAGTAAGATCTGCCACTGTATTATCTAATCTTTCTGGTTTATTTGTAGTATAGATAGTATGACTTGTAGTATCATTAACTTCTGTTGAAGCTAAATCACCAGTTGTAGTAAAACCTGATATAGTTGAGTCTATTGCATTTGCAGTTGATTCAAAAGTATAAGATTCAGCAATTCCATCAGTAGTTAAGTTATTGATTTGTAAAGCATTATCACTTGTATTTGTTAATCAACCACTTGAAGAAGTTGCAGTTATACTAACTCCATTTGCAGCATTAGTACCAACTTCGATATCAATTGTACCACTAGAAGTTGTACCTGCTAAAAGTGTACCTAAATCTACTGATGAAGCTGATAAACTCATATTTAAAGTAGGTAATACTTGAGCAGTAACTGTAATTCCACTAACTGTACCTGTTGCAGTACCAGGGAAAGTATCATCCCAAACAACATTAGAATCAAATGCACCAGTTCCAGTTACACCAGCAGTACCAATATTAGTTGCCGCATAAGTAGTCATAAAAGTTGTACCTGCCATAGCGAAAACACTAACTAAGGCTAGGATTTTTTTTGTTTTTGTTTTTAACATAATCCGTAAATTACATAAATAAATTTGTTTTTGTTTTTTCTTGTACTATAAGTCTATCATAATTTAAATATTTTTGTCAAAAAAAATCTTAATAAAATATTAATATTAAATTAATTTATTTATTTTTTTCCTTTAAAATAAAGAAAAAGCCCCAATAAATTAATATTGGAACTTTATTCAAAAATTTATATTTCAATTATAAATTCATGCAGATTGCTCTTCATCTATGTTTGCTCAAAGTCTAATAGTATAAATATAAGTATTTTTTTCTCAAGAAGTATTTATACTTCAACTATTACTTATTATAGTATTTCAATTAATTATTTGGTTTATTTGATTTATATATGGAGTTTTTTCATATCAAAAACCATTAGTTCAGTTCCAATCAATTATATCAATACTTCAATTATTTAGTTTTGAGTCATTTACTATATAAATTTCAAATCAAGCTCAAACAGTATCAACTGTTAGATTTATATCATTACTATATTTATTTGAATTTGTTATTAAATTTCATAAATCTATATTTGAATCAGAAATTATAAAATTTACCTCATCTATATAATATATTACTTCTTGAAATCATCAGTTATTAGAGTTATCTTCTATATAAAAATATAGTTTATATTTTCAGAAAACATTGTTTGTTATATCATAACTAGCTCAAGTTCAAGTTATATTACTTGAGTTGATTAACCCTGAACTAATATCATTTCACCATATACTATTAGTAATATCCCATTTTCTGACTTCAATTATTATAGAAGATGTATTTATTCAACTTCAAATATCATCATAATTTATATTTAAAATCATATTTCAGATAGGGGATAATAAGTCACTAGTTGGATTTACTATATTTATATTAGGAGGAGTGGAATCTCAAGATAAAACATTGAAAATAGTATTTGCAATAGATATATTTCAAAGATTATCATTTATTTTAAATATTATTTTAAATTGTCATTCTCACAATTGAGAAACAGGTATTATAGAGTTACTTGGTCATATAGTCGCATTTCACATATCTACATATGTTCATGATATATCAGTTCAATAATCTGATCAATTCCATTTATATAGTTCAACTATTATAGTACTTGTATCAACTCATACCTCAGCATCACTATAACTTACATCTAGATTAAATGATGTATTTGCTATATCACTTGAATCTATAGGATTGTTTATGACTATATCAATTCATGTAGTATCAATTGTAAAATTAGTTACATTAAGAATTATAGAGTTTTCTGGACTCGCTAAAACCTGTATAGTACAATCAGTATAAATTCAATCCGATAAAGTATCAAATGTAACAGTATTATTTCATACATTAGCTGTAGTTATAGAGCCACTACATGCTCAACCATAACTTATTGTTCAGCTAACCGGAGTATAAAAGGTGTAATCCGGAGTATTATCATTTGTAGGAGTTGTAACTGCTGTTATTTCTTCCAGAACAGGAGGTTCTGAAACAACAGTTACATAATCAACCCAAGCTTTATCACTACCGTTTGATACACTTCAATCTTTTGTATAACACCAACTTAAGTCATAATTTCAAGGGCTAAGATTATAAGTGTATTTACTCCAATCAATTTCTCATGACCAATTTACTATTTCTGCTCAGTCTACATAAAATCTTAAGAAATCATAAGATGCTTCACTAGATACTTTATAGTAAAATGATATAGCATTTTCTGTTGTATCTATTGTCTCATTTCTAAAAAAACAAACCGTTTGATTATCTCAAGTTGTTTGAGATTCTATAGAGTAGCTTCACTCGTATTTTTGAGTTGTAACTCTTTGCCAATCAGTATCTGTTCATGTTACATTTGTCGTTACTGTATATCATCAAACTACTTCGAAGTCTAGTAGGGCAACCTCTACTGTTGTATCTTGTTCTTTTTCTTCAAAGAAAATATAATCAACCCAAGCTTTATCACTACCGTTTGATACACTTCAATCTTTTGTATAACACCACTCAAAAGAGTATGTTCCATTAGTAAGTTCATAGTTGTATATATCCCAATCCACTTCTCAAGACCAATTTATTATCTCATTTCAGTCTATATAAAATCTTAAAAAATCATATCAAGATTCACTAGATACCTTATATTGAAAACTTAAATTATAATCATTATACAGTGTTCTAGTAACATTAAAACAAGAAGTAGAATTATCTGTATTATTTCAACTTTCTATAGAGTATAATCACTCAAAAGGTGTAGTTGTAGTTCTTGAGAAAGTTCCTTGAGTAACTGTATATCATCATGGACTTTCAAAGTCGATTATTTCATTTGCTCAAGAAGTAGTAAAATCTGTGCTAATTTCATCTACTTCTGTAGGAGAAGTTCAGTTTCAATTTAAAAATGCTTTCCATTTAAAATTTCAATCTCATCATGCCATACCATTAAAAGTCTGGATTTCACTGTTTATTTCTTGATAAGTATTTGAATTTACAGTTCAGTTAGTAGTAGCCTCCCGGTAAATTCAATTTAGATAATACCATGTATTTCAATTATCTTTTGATAATTGATAGGTTAGATTTCAATTATTATTTTCAGATAATACTTCTGATAGCATATCAATACTTCAAGAGTATACTAAAGGATTGTTTGGTATAATACTTGGAGAAGAGTTATCATAAGTAATTTCTATTATTTCCATACCATCATCTATATATGCTCATACATATATATAGTTTCATAATTTAAAAATAGAAGTAGCTCAATTTAATTCGTTTGTAGCATTTTCTCATACATTTGATAATCAAATAGGATTATAAGGATCATAAACATCTATAACTGATAACGAATCACTAGTATAACTAGATACATATAAATACCCCTTATCATAATGTATTGCTCTAGGTCAATTTAAAGTAATTCAATTTGTTCAATTTGTGATTGAAGATATATGTGATGGATTTGCGGGGTTACTTACATCTACTATTTCTACGGCATCACTTTGATCAGATGCAATATACGCAAAGTTTCAGTTTATAAAAACATCATAAGGAGCATTTAGTAGAGCTGTACCATTAGTTATTTGTCATTGAAATACTGGATTATTAATATTTGATATATTTATTATTTCTAAACTATCATTTATGGTAGATGTTACATATAAATAGTTTCATAAAACAAATACTCATGTTGCTCAGTTTAGTCTAGTTCTATCTCTTAAACTTGAAACAAAAGTAGGATTAGCAGGATTAGATAAATCAAATATATTTATAGAATCATCTTGATATGCAGTTGTAAATAAATAATTTCAATAAATATATAGTCAATATGATCAATTTAAATATATATTTCATCAGTCATTTATAGTTGATACTATTATTGGATTGTTTGGGTTTGATACATTAACTACAGATATATTATCTGCTATATATCAAGATATATATAAATAATTTCAACTTTTTACAACCTTTCTAGCTCAGTTTAAGTTTCAGTTTGATAATGTAGAAATTATTGTAGGGTTAGCTGGATTAGATATATCTAATATATTTAAAGCATCACTTTGATATGATACCATATATGCATAATTTCAATCTACTACCACTCAATCAGCTCAGTTTAAAAGTGATCATCAAGCTCAATTATTAATTGATCATATGTGGTTTATTTGAGGAATTAACTTTCAAAATCATCAATTTATATTTACAGTATTTGTATTAGATATTGTATATTCAGTTTCATCAGAAAAATCCCATATATTTGTATTTCAATATACAGTAGTAGTTAGAAAAAACAGCAAAAATGTAAGCAAAAATTTAAATATTTTTTTCATTTTGTTTTCTTATTTATTTTATTTCATTATAATAAATATAATTTATAATCAAGATAAACAAATAATAACAATA
>JAAZVM010000001.1 GCA_018623505.1 Patescibacteria group bacterium
ATATAAATAACTATCACCTAAATAGAAATATTTTGAATAATCAATATAATCATATAAATTACCTTCTATTCAATCTTTTACTAATAAGTATTTACCATCTTTTTTTGCTATATATCAGTAACTTTTACTATCTGGTGAGTATTTAAAAGAAAAAATATCATCATATATTTTTCATTCTACTCAATCTTTTACTAATAAATATTTACCATCTTTTTTTGCTCTATATGAATAACTTTTGCTATCTGGGGAATACTTTATATCACGAATATAATCATAAGCTTTTGACTCTATAGGTTTACAAGTATCATTTGCTGAAACATTATTTACAAAAAAAGAACTGAAAAACAAATTTAAAACAAATAAAAGGAGAGTTAAAAATCTTATTTTTTTCATTGTTATATATTTAAATTATTATAATGGTTTTATATTATTTACTTTTTAGTATTTTTCAATATATAAAGAATCAACTTTTAAAAAGTTGATTCTTTATATATATTTACTCATTGCTATTTTAGCTTGTTTATCCATAGCTTTTTCTTTTAATGCTTGCTTTTTTTGATATGCTTTTTTTCATTTAGCAAGACCAACTCTTAGTTTTATCAAGCTTCAGGAGAAGTATAACTCTAAAGGAATTATCGAATAACCTGGTTCTTTTGATTTTCATATAAGATAAACTATATCTTTCTTGTGAAGGAAAATTTTTCTATTTCTATCAGTTTCTATTGATGATTTGTTTGCAAGAGCTTTCCAAGCTGAAACATGCATTGATTTTATAAAAAGCTCTCAATTTACTGAAATCACAAAAGCTCATTTTAAATTTACAAAATTATTTCTAATACTTTTAGTTTCATATCATTTAAGCTCTATTCAAGCTTCATAAGTATTAATAATTTCATAATCAAAATAAGCTTTTTTATTTTTTACTATAAAATCAGAATTATTTTTTTTCTTCATAACTTAATCAAAAATTTTATATTGTTCTTCGATTATTTCTGATGGACTTAAATCTTTAAAATACCAGTTCCAATTCATTATTTCTAAATTTGTATAATCAGATTTTCTAGAATCATTTAATGGATTTTTATGTATAGGAAAATGTAAATGATAATCTTCATAGTTTTTATCTGGAACTCAAGTAGCTCATACTGTTCAAATTGGCTCTCATCTTTTAACAAAATATCATTCTTCAACATTTGAATATATTTCATTTAAATGACTATAAAATACAACATCTCACTTCATAGTTTTTATCCATACTTGATTTCATCTTAAAACATCTAAATTAAGAGTTTTTTGTTCATCTGATATATTATTTCAATAAACAATATTATTTAAATCAGTATATTTAAATCAATTTACAACTCTAATAATTATTCAATCATCAATAGATACAACATTTGTTCAAAGTGGAGCATCAATATCCCAAGCATGATGAATTCCATCTGTATAAGACTCTCTATATGGCCTTCAAGTATTTGGAACTTTATTTAAAGTTGTAGGTAATTTATATCAATTAACAGGTATATTATACTTTAAACTTCTTTGAAAAAGTATATCACTCAAAACTGATTCTAAATTTTGAATTTCTGTTTTTTTTCTTTCATTTTTCATTTTATCCAATAAATCAATTGGATTATTTATCATTTTATCAAGTTCAGAAATTTTTGAAGAAATTAACCCCTTAGATTTTTCTAAAAAAGAATCTGAATTATCTAAAAATTGTGAATAGGTATCTGTTTTTGTATAAACTTTAAGTTTAGAATCTATAGTAGTTTCTCAAGAAATAAAACTAAGATTTAAATCATTATATTTACATTTACTATAGTTATACAATGAAACATCTATTACATAGAAATTTTTCTGTTTTGAAACTAAATCAAAATTAAAATCACAAGAAGAACTGATTTTTCAATCAGAAAAATCAGATTTAGATTTAATTATATATCTTACTTTGTTAAGTTTTAAAGCATCTGGAAAGATAAACTCTGATTCTTGAAAAAATATTTGATCACTATTTCAAGCAAAAACCAAAGAGTATCAAAAAAGAAGGCTAAAAAGTGAAGTAAAAATCATTCAAAAACTTATGATTTTCTTATTCATAAATTATTTATTTTTTATTTAAAGTGCTGATATTATAGTCGTTTTTTTTTATTTTCAAGTTTTAATTCTACAACTAGAATCATTTAAAAGGGGTCTAAAAATTTTGACATTTTTAAATCATTTTGAAATCAAATCAATTGCATGATTTTTTGACAATACTCATTTATCACAATAAAGTATATAAGTTTTTGATTGATCTAAATCTTTGAAATCGTAAGATAGATCAAAAAATGGGATTTTAATTATATCAACTCATTCATAAGTCAAAGGATTATCTTCTGACTTCATTTCTTCTCTTATATCTATAATTACTTCATTTTCTCAAGGAATCACAACTACTTCTGCTTCAACTTCATTTTCTTTTTCATTTTGAAATAATTCATCGATTTTTTCTATTTTTTTATTTTCAAAAGCTTTTATAAGCAGTGACATATCAAAGTTTTTTTCTTCTTCTATTATTTTTTCCAATTTAGCTCAAGTAGCTGGTCTATCTGAAATAACTCAACAATACTCTGGCATATTACATGCAAATTCATAAGTACCAATACTTGATGATATATCTACTATTTCTTGTTTATTAAAAGAAATCAAGGGTCTTAAAACTAAAGTATTACTTGCCTTATCAATAGCAAACATATTTTTCAAAGTTTGACTTGATACTTGTCATAAACTATCTCATTTTACTATAGCATAGTACTCTGACTCATTAGACAACATATCTGCTGCCATCAAGAAAAGTCTTTTAAGGATTATTCATCTATACTTATGATTTATATCTTTAATCAAACTTGCTACAATTTCTTCAAAATTTATTGTTATAAAAGTTGCTTTATATCCTGAAGAAAAGTTTTCCCATAAATATTTAGACACTTGCTTAACTCACTCTTCATGAGCTTTTCATCAAAGGTTAAAAAAAAGATAATCAACCTTACAACCTCTTTTCATCATAGAGTAAGTAGCAACTCAAGAATCAAAACCTCAAGAAACCAAGCTTACTACTTTATCTTGTGTTCAAACAGGATATCAACCAACTCAAATATATTTATTTTTAACTAGGTATAAGCTATTATTTCTTATTTCTATGTTTATAGTTAATTCAGGATTTTTTAATGAAACAGATGCATTTTTACCATATTTAAGCAATCATCATCAAATATATCTTTCTAAATCAATTGATTTAAAATCATGCTCTCAAGATCTCTTAACTCTTACAACAAAGCTTTTTCACTCTATTTTATCAAGATATAGATCTTTACATTTAGTAAAAATATCATCAAAATCTCATAATTCATACTCAACAACCTCCAAAAAACTCTCTATTCAAGGCATTCTAGAAAGTTTTTTTATAAGGTTTGATTTTTGATATTCATCAAGTTTGTTTTCTGAAATAACTTCTCATTTATCCCAGTGAAATCTAGCCTTTATTCAAGAGTCTATTTTTTTAAAAGAAAGATTACAGTTTGTTTGCAAAAAGCTCAAATATCTTTTCCTTACTGGTTTTGATTTGATAATTATCTCTGCAAATGGTTTTATTATAAATTTCATTATTATTTTTTGATTATCATCATTATCCCATCATCTGGGTCAATTGGTAAAATATTATATTTAATATCATTTTCTTCAAGGTATTCCCATAATCATACCATTTTTTCTCTAAACTTAATTACATCATCTATTATAATTATTCATCATGATTTTGTTTTTGGAAGACAAAGGTCTAAAAAATCCATACTCCTTCTCATCATACCATCTATAAATACAAAATCAAAGTAATCATTTTCAAGCTTAGGAATTTCATCAAGTGCATTTCATAAAATAGCATGTATGTTATTTATCTGAGCCTCTTTAAAATTTTCAAGAGCTTCTCAGTGTGATTTTGGAGAAAAATCTATAGTTATAAGCTCTCATCAGGTTTTTTCTAATTCTATAGCAAAATTTATAGAAGAAAATCAGTTTGCAGTACCTATTTCTAGCATAGTTTTTGTTCACTGTATTTTAATTAAATCAGTCAATAATCTAACACTTACATCTGTTATATTAGGAACAGTATTTTCTATACCATATTTCCTAAGATTTAATAAAAATTGAGTTCTATCCATAAATATATTTTAAAATAAAATTTGCAATAATCTAATCAAAAATCATTTTTTTGCAATGTTTTGCAAAAAAATTTGCCTTTTTTATTTTTTTTTAATATAATATTTGAGTATTTATTTAGATAATATAATTTTTATGAAAAAAAGTTTATATGCTATCGCTTGAATGAGTTTATTAGCAATTAATAATGTTAATGCTGCAATAACAACTGGAACTGAAAAAGTTGACGGTTCATTAAGTTCAAATGGAACTCTTGAAAGTACAGTTCAAGCTTGGGTATGAAATTTATTAGGTTTTATAGCTTTAATAGCTGTATTATACTGATTATGGGGATGATTTAATATTCTTACAGCAGGTTGAGATGATGATAAAGTATCTAAATGAAAAACTGTTATTATTAACTCTCTTATCTGAATAGTTGTAATATTCTTAGTTAACCTAGTTGTTCAATTCTTAATAACTACTATTTTAGCATAATTATGAATAAAATTAAGACAATATTATATATTATAGTATTGTCTACTTTTTTTATAGTAGACAATACTTTTTGAGCTTTTTGAATGGATAAAATAGATAGTGATTTAGTTTGAAGTCAAGATACTCTAGACAATACAATACAAAATTGGGTTATTATAATACTATCATTTGTAGCATTAACAGCAGTAATTTTTTGAATATACTGATGATTTAATATAATGATGGCTTGAGATAATGATGAACAAGTTCAAAAAGGAAAAAAGATAATTACATATTCTTTAATATGAATAATTATTATATTTTCAGCTTGATTAATTGTAAATTTTTTAGTTTGAAATAACGAACAAGAATGAATTCTTACTCAAGAAGAAGAAAATTAAAAAAAAGGACTCTAGTCCTTTTTTTAATTAAAAATCATTTTCTTCATATGGTCCTTTCTTATCTACAATAATTCACTTAATTCAAAATCAAATAAAAACTCATATAACAGCTGAAACTAAAGATAAAATTCATCAAGATGAAGAAGTATCTAAAAAAACATATGCATATGCTCATCAAACAATATTTTCTATAACTAATATAGCAATCAAAGCTATTCACAAGAAAACAAATACTTTATTTATCATATTTTGAAACGTTATTTTTAATACAAAAGATTATAACCCTATAATTTTTTTTTTCAACAAAAACTAGAAAAATAGAGTTTTTGATATATAATCTCTCATATTTATAATTCGTATAACTTATATATGTACAACCATAAAGAAATAGAGAAGAAATGGCAAAATTACTGGGAAGAAAACAAGACTTTTAAAACAAAAAACAACTCAGAAAAACCAAAGTACTATACACTAGATATGTTTCCTTTTCCTTCAGGAGCTGGGCTTCATGTAGGTCATCCAGAATGAATGACTGCTAATGATATAGTAGCTAGATATAAAAATGCAAAATGATACAATGTACTTCATCCAATGTGATGGGATGCTTTTTGATTGCCAGCTGAAAATTATGCTATAAAAACATGAACTCACCCAAAAATCACAACTAAAGAAAATATAGACAACTTCAGAAAACAAATAAAAGCTCTATGATTTTCATATGATTGGGATAGAGAAGTTGATACTACTGATCCAAAATACTACAAATGGACTCAATGGATTTTTTTAAAACTTTTTGAAAAAGGTTTAGCTTATGAACAAGACTTACCTATAAACTATTGTCCATCTTGTAAAACTGGTTTAGCAAACGAAGAAGTACTAAATAACTTCACTTGTGAAAGGTGTCACTCAAAAGTAGAAAAAAAACAAATAAGACAATGGGTTTTAGCTATTACAAAATATGCTGATAGATTAGAGAAAGATGTAGATAAACTAGACTGGCCAGAAGGTATAAAAGATATGCAAAAAAACTGGATAGGTAGATCAGAAGGTTGTGAATTTGAAATGAAAGTATGCACTAAAGACTCTGAATCAAGTTCAGAGTGACAATGAATTGGATATATAAGAGTTTACACAACTAGGATAGATACTGTTTTTGGTATGACTTATGCAGTACTTGCTCCTGATCATAAATCAGTTATGGATTTTATAACTCCTGAACAAAAAGATGATTGTCTTTCTTATATAGATGAAGCAAATAAAAAATCTGACCAAGACAGAACTCAAGATGATAAGGAAAAAACTTGAGTCTTTACGGGTTCTTATGTGATAAATCCTTTCAATTGAGAAAAAGTACCACTTTGGATTTGAGACTATGTACTTGGTAACTATGGGACATGAGCTGTTATGGCTGTACCAGCTCACGATGAAAGAGACTTTGAATTTGCTAAAAAATATGGATTAGAAATAAAGCAAAGTATATGAAGTGAAATTTATTATCATGAAGATGAAGAAATTTGAAAAAAAGCCAAATTACATGATAGTTGATACTATATTTATGTAAATACACCTTATACAAAAAAAGGTTTTTTAGTTGATTCATGAGCTTTTGATTCTCTAAGCTCTGAAGAAGCAAAAATCAAACTAGTAGAATTTGCTGAAAAAGAATGATTTTGAACTAAAAAAGTAAACTATAAACTTAGAGATTGGTTATTTTCTAGACAAAGATACTGGTGAGAACCTATTCCTCTTATACACATAAAAAATAGTGACTTTGAAAAATTACCAAGAGAAAAAAGTGAAAATGCTTGGATAAAAGACTCTGATATTTTAATGATTTGAGATAAAGAGTTTTCAAAAGTTTATGATGGTATTTATGGAAAAATAGTTTGTGATTATAGACTACCTCTTGAATTACCAGAAGTTGAAGATTTTGCTCCTGCTTGAGATGGACAATCACCACTTGCAAAAGTAGACAGCTTTGTAAATGTAAAATTAGCAGACAACTTATCATGAAAAAGAGAGACAAATACTATGCCTCAATGGTGAGGTTCTTGTTGGTATTATCTTAGATATATGGACAACGAAAATGATGAAGTACTAGTAAATCCTGAAGTGGAAAAATACTGGTGACAAGTTGATTCATATGTATGATGAGCAGAACATGCAGTTTTACACTTACTATATGCAAGATTTTGGCATAAATTCTTATACGATATATGAGTAGTAACTTATGATGAGCCATTTTACAGACTAAGAAACCAAGGTCTTATACTAGCTCATGCATATCAAAAAAATGACTGATGACTTATAGCAAATGACTTAGTAGAAGAAAAAGATGGTAAATATTTTGAAATAAGTAGTTGACAAGAAGTTAACAAAATTGTTTCAAAAATGTCAAAATCATTAAAAAATGTAATAAATCCAGATGATATAGTAGAAGAGTATGGTGCAGATAGTCTAAGACTTTATGAAATGTATATGGCAGAGTTTAAAGATTCTGCTCCATGGGATACAAAAGGAATTATTTGAGTAAGAAGATTTATTGAAAAATCTGAAAGATTATTTACAGTAGAAGCAAAGGTGTCTAGTGAAGAAGATTTATTTACTATGAAACTTTTACATAAAACTATTAAAAAAGTAGAAGAAGACATAGAAAACTATAAATTTAACACAGCAATATCTTCTCTTATGATTTTGGTAAACAACTGACTACCAAAAGATAAAGAAACTCAAAAAGAATGGAGAAAATCATTTTTAGTTATACTAAATCCATTTGCTCCTCATCTTGCTGAAGAACTATGGGAGAGAATGAACAAAGAAAAAGTAGGGTCTATATCAACTGAAGAGTGGCCATTATATGACGAAGCTATGACTATAGATGATACTATAACTATCGGAGTACAAGTACTTGGAAAACTTAGATGAACTATTGAGATAAATAAGGATGAAGACAAAGATGTTGTTCTAGAAAAAGCTAAGAAAAATGAAGATGTAAAAAAGTGGCTAGAATGAAAAGAAATAGTAAAAGAAATATATGTACCATGAAAAATAGTAAATATAGTTGTTAAATAATAAAAAGAAGCCTAAAGGCTTCTTTTTATTTTCTTAAATTTACATTAATAAAATCCCAGTTTACAAGATTCCAAAAGTTTTCTATATATTTTGGTCTAGCATTTCTAGTATCTATATAGTAAGCATGCTCCCATACATCTATAACTAAAAGTGGTTTTTTATCAGTTGTAATAACAGTTTCTGCATTAGATGTATTTACTATTTCAAGTTTTCAATCAGTATTTTCTACTAACCAAGTCCAACCAGAACCAAAGTTTGTAGCTGCACTAGTGCTAAACTTTTCTTTGAATGTTTCAAAGTCTCAAAAATCTCTGTCTATTAAATTAGCTATTTCACCTGTTGCAATTCATCATGCATTTGGAGACATAGAGTTCCAGTAAAAAGTATGATTCCATACTTGAGCTGAATTATTAAATACTCATCCTGTACTTGTTTTTATAATTTCTTCTAAAGTTTTTCATTCAAACTCAGTACCAGCTATAAGATTATTTAAGTTTGTAACATAAGTTTGATGATGTTTTCCATAGTGGTATTCTAAAGTTTCTTTAGAAATATAAGGATAAAGAGCATCCATTTCATATGGTAGTTTTGGTAATTCAAACATAATTATTTATATTTAAAAAATAAATTTGATACATTAATCATAAAAGATTACTTATATAGTAATCTTTTAGTACTTAAAATCAAGATTAAAAAGGAAGTAATTTTTTTATAGATTTTATAATTATTAAAACATAAAATAATAAAATATTATTTATATGTAAATAAGATTCACTAACTTGCCTTATATCTTTTGTAAATTTTAGCTTAAAATCAGTAACTCATAAAAGACTAGATTTTTTATCTCATGGAGTAGCTACTCAAAGGAAATCATAAAAATGACAATTTAAGCTTTTTCCTACATTAATAGCAGTCCATTGTAGTAAGTATGGAGCCATTAAATTTCTATATTTTTTATCACTTGTAGAAGCACCATAATAATAAATGGCATTATCATTAAAAGTAAAAATTCATCAAGCAATTGGAATATCTTCACTATAAGCAATTAATAATTTTGATGATTCTATATCAAGTAAAAATGTTTTGTAAAAATCAAAAGTATTACCGTTAAATCAATCTCTTGAAGTTGTATCAAGCATTAGATTATAAAATGCTTTTATATTGTCATCTGACTTTTCTACTTCTCTTACTATAACTCATTTTTTTTCAGCTAGTCTGATATTATACCTTCATTTTGGTTTCATCTCTGAAAGTATAGTATCAGTATCTTTTTCTAAATCTATAACACAGGTATATGGAGTTATAAATTTTTTATAATAAGATGATTTTAATTTTTTAAAAGTATTTTTAATTGCTGCTCAATAATGTATAGTTTCAAATTGTACGAATAAAACTTTTTCTTTTTTGGACAGGTCAATAATCTTTTTATAAACTGATGTTTGAATCTCTGTCAAAGATACTCATATGACAAAAAATCAAAATTGTCATAATCATAGACTTCTTTTTTCTATATAGACATTGTCTATTAAAAAATATTTACTTGTTTGTCATGAATCTTTAAGCATATTTTGCCAAGACTGTGTTTGCCATATAGACATATTATTTATTCATTAAGTCGATATAAGATTTTTTTAATCCAGTTCTAGCATCTATTTTAAGATGTTTTAGTATGTCTGAAATAATAGTTTTTCAATATGATTCTTCAAATTTGAATAACACAAAAGTATCTCCATTTTCTAATTCATCTAGACAAACTAAAACTCATGAGACATAAAAAGTCCTTCTAAGTTTTGATATTTCATGGACATTATTTGGAAATAATTCTCTAAATGATTGAAGAGTTGTATAGTCTAAAAAGAACTTCATACTATATCTATCTTCATAATCATTGTCTTCGAATTCTGGTCAAAGATATGAGAAAAAATATCTATTAAATCATACTTTTTGTACTTTCAGAATTTCTCAAGATTTTTTATAATTACCTGTTGGATCAAAGAAGTAATCAGTTTCCTCAAGTTTTCATACATAAATTCATCAAAGCTTATAAACTATCTCACTTAGAGATTCTTTTATATCTTTTTGATTTACTCTATATCTTACCTTAGTTTCTTTTATCTTTGCATTTCTAGATTCTAGATCTGGTATATAGTCATTTATAAGAACTAGATCCGCATTATTTTTAGTAGGTAAAATATACTTTTTATGCATAGGTCCAACTACTTCTAAAAAGTATTTTAGTATATCATTTGCTTTATCTCAAGTCCTTTCAACATCTCTAAAAAGTCTTCTTAAAATTTGACTATGTACTCCTAAATCTACAAATACCTTTACATCTCAAAGTTTTGATAATTTATCATCAAGAGCGAATAATCACTCAACAATTATTATCTTACTTGCTTTTATTTTAATAGCATCCATAACTGGATCATTTTTAAAATCGAAACTCGGTATTTTTACATCTTTTCAATTTTTTAGTTCTTTTAGATGTTTATAAAACAAATCTAGATTTAAAACTTCAGGTTGATCAAAATTATACTCAGGATGTTCCTTCATAAAACTAGGCCCTCTATAATAATTATCCATTGATAGTAGTTGAGAATCAGGATAAAAATCATTAATTTTTTTAGCTACAGCTGATGTTTTTCAACTAGCTGTACCTCAGGCAACTAATATAACTATAGTCCCTTTTGATTTAATAATTTTTTTATCAATTAATTTACTAACAGAATCAAATCAATCTGTTAAATTATAAGTTTTTATATCTTTTTTTGTTTTTTTAAAAATCATATTTTTTATGAATTATTTGTAATATGGTTAATACCAGCTCAAGTAATTTTTCTTCATCTAGGTGTTCTTTCTATAAAACCTATTTGTAAAAGATAAGGTTCTACTACATCCTCTATGGTAGATTCTTCTTCTCAAATTGATGATGATAAAGTATTTAATCAAACAGGTCATCCAGAGAATTTATCATGTATTATTGTTAAATACTTCCTATCTAAATAATCTAATCATAATTCATCTATACCTATATCAGTAAAAATTGATTCTACAACTTTTATATCATTTAAATCTTTTCAGATAGTATGATAATCTCTTATGATTTTTAATAGTCTATTTGAGATTCTAGGAGTTCATCTGGATTTTTTTGATAATATATCCAAAACAAACCCTGGAAGGCTTAAATCTAATTTAATTGAGTTTTTTGATATAATATGGGAAAGTTCCGATTCATTATAAAAATCAAGTTTTAAAACATTTCAAAATCTATCCCTAAGAGGATTAGACAAAGATGATAATCTTGTAGTAGCTCAAACTAGACAAAACTTTTTTAAAGGGAGTTTTACACTTTGAGCTCAGGTACCACTTCAAACCATTATATCTATTTCAAAATCTTCCATCGCAGTATAAAGTATCTCTTCTACTTGTGGTCTAAGTCTATGTATCTCATCAATAAATAATATATCTCACTCTTCTAGGTTAGATAATATACTTACTAAATCTGATTGTTTATCTATAGCTGGTCAACTTGTAGATTTTAATGAGCTTTGCATTTCAGATGCTATTATATTAGATAGTGTTGTTTTTCATAAACCAGGAGGACCATAAAAAAGTATGTGATCTAAAGTTTCTCACCTAATTTTTGATGAAGCCATAGAAACTGAAAGATGTTTTTTAATTGTATCCTGTCATACATAATCTTCTAATGACAAAGGTCTAAGTATATTTGAAAAAGATGATTTATCACTTGTATTTTCTGTTGGAGTTACAATTCTTGATGATTCTTGTGTTTTACTTGACTCAATCATTTTTTAATTAAAAGAATATATTTTGTATATATTTTATGGATATAAAATTTTTTGTAAAGTTTAATTGCAAAATACTAAAATATAATTAAAATGAGAATAATTATTATTATAAAAAAATTATGCTTATAATAGAAACATGAAATGATAATCCTATACTCAGAAAAGTAGCTGAAAAAGTAAATAATAACAATTTTAGTTCTGCTGTTAAACTTGGTAAAGAGATGTTAAAATATATTAAAAATCCAGAAAATGGATGAGTATGACTAGCAGCTCCTCAAGTATGACATTCATTGCAATTATGTATAGTAAGCCTACTAAAAGATCGGGATGATGAAAACTTCAAAACAATTATGATGATAAATCCTATAATAAGTGAACATAGTGAAGATACAGAGTCTGATACAGAATGATGCTTATCTGTTCCTTGAGAACAATGAAAAGTTGAAAGATATTCAAGTATAAAAGTAGAATACTTAGATGAAAAAAGACAAAAAAAAGCTCTTATATTATCATGATTATCAGCTAGAATAGTACAACACGAAGTAGACCATTTAAATGGTAAACTTTTCACAGATTATTTATAAAAAAAGTAAATTCTTTCGAATTTACTTTTTTTAATTATATCTACTATAATCATACATTTTAAGTTCTGAATCAATTTTTCTGTATATATCAAGTACAACAGAAACAATAATTATAAGACCTGCACCTGAGATTATGAAATCTACAGTTTGTCATCACATCATTTTACCCATTATATAAGGTAAAACTGCAATTAAAGCTAAGAAACTTCATCCAAAAAGATTTAAGTGATTAGAAACTTTAGATAAGTATGCTGATGTTTCTAATCAAGGTCTGATTCAAGGTATATAACCTCATCTTTTTTGTATACTTTCAGATACATTATCAGTATTAAAAGTAATAGATACATAAAAGAAAGAAAATCAAACAACTAACAAGAAATATAACACTATAAATAACCAAGAAGGATTACTCATATCAAACATATTTGTCATAAATTTACCTATTTCTGAAACAGATCAGCTAGATTTAGACATTATTTGTCATAAAATAGATGGAAATGTAATTAAAGAAACAGCAAATATAATAGGGATCATACCAGCTTGATTAATTCTTATTGGAAAATAAGATTTTTCTTCTCTACCAGTTCTTGTATAAATCACAGGAATTCTTCTATTTCACTCTGTAAATTTAATAATTATATAAATAATAATTAATGTTGCTACAATTAATGCAGCTAATAATCAATAGTTACTAGAAGTAATATGATTTAAAACAGTTGAAGGTACTGCAGCTAGAACTCAAGCAGTAATGATTATAGATATACCATTTCAGATTCATACTTCAGTCATAACTTCTCATAACCACATAAGGAAAATAGTACCTGCAGTTATGATTGTCATAGCCATCAGAATAGTTTTAGTATCAGATGTATCTATAAGTGTAGTACCTGTTAAAGAATTCATAAGTAAGATCATACCATAAGATTGTACAAATGCTAAAGGTAGAGTTAACCATCTTGTCATTTTAGTAATCTTTTTTTGTCATTGTTCACCTTCTTTTTGTAAATCACCAATTTTTGGAACTATAACACCTAATAGTTGAATAATAATTAATGCATTAATATAAGGAGATAACCCCATTAATATAATAGAAAAATTAGATAATCAACCTCACATCAAAGCACTAAAAAAAGATAATCACTTATTAGTATCTAAAGCATCAGCTAATCAACTAGTATCAACCCCATAAACAGGAATTAAAGATAAAAACTTATATACTAGTACTAATAAAAGAGTAGCTATAATTTTTTTTCTGATATTTTTATTATTAAATACAGATTTTATACTCTTAATCATAAGATAAAATTAATTATAAATTATTATAATTTATTATACATAAAAAAATAAAAAACCCAAACTAAAAGCCTAGGTTTTGTTATTATTTTACATCTATTTTTCCTCAAGCTTTTTCTACAGCTTCTTTAGCTGAAGCAGAAGCTTTATCAACAACAACATTTAATTTAGCTGTTAAATCACCTTTAGCTAATAATTTTACTTGTAAGTTTTTATTTCTAATAACTTTATTTTCAAGTAAAACTTCTTTATTAACTTCAGTAATCCCTTTAGAAGAAAGTACTTCTAAATCAGATAAATTAACGATGTTATATTCTTTTGTAAATTTAGCATTTGAAAAACCTTTTAATTTTGGCATTCTTCTAAAAAGAGGAGTTTGTCCTCATTCAAACCAAGGAGCTACTCACCCACCTGATCTTGAATTTTGACCATTCATACCTCTACCACAGTAAGTACCTTTAGAAGCATTACCTCTACCAACTCTAGTAGATTTTTTTCTAGATCCCGCAGTAGCTTTTACGTTATTTAATGATAACATATTATTATATCGTTAATAAATATTTATTATTTAAAAGATGATAAAGCTTGAATAGTAGCTCTAGCATTATTTATTAAATTTGTTGAACCATATCTTTTAGCTAATACATCAGTATAACCTGCTGCAGCTAAAACTTTTCTAACAGCACCACCAGCAATTATTCATGTACCTACTGAAGCAGGGTGAACCATGATTTTAGCAGCTTTGTATTTAGTTTCTATATTATATGGAACAGTTCAATCAACAATTTTTACAGTTGTTAATCTTTTTTTTGCATCAGCAACAGCTTTTGCTATAGCATCTACAACTTCCCAAGATTTTCAAGTACCTAAAGCAACTCTACCTTTACCGTCTCCGATAACCATAACAGCTCTAAATCTTAATTGTCTACCACCTGAAGTAACTCTTGTTACTCTATCTATAGCTAACAATTCTTCTTTGAATTCTTTTCTTGGTTTTTGAAATTTTCATTTTCTATTGTCTTTTCCAGAAAAAGCCATACTTTTTTAGTATTAAATAATTAAAATTTAAGTCCACCTTCTCTTAAAGCTTCAGCTAAAGCTTTAACTCTACCGTGGTATGCAAATCAACCTCTATCAAAAACAACTGTATCAATTTTTAAATCAGATGCTTTTTTAGCTAAATCAGCTCAAACTTTTTTTGCCATTTCAGTTTTTGTACCTTCTTTTGACAATTTTAAATCAGAAGCTGCAGCAAGAGTTTTTCATGCAATATCATCGATAAGTTGAACAGAAATGTGAGTATTACTTCTGAAAACTGCAACTCTAGGTCTTTCAGCAGTACCAGAAATTTTAGCTCTAACTCTGTTTTTTCTACTTAATCTATTTAATGTCTTTTTTAACATCTTCTATATTTTATGATTTAAAGTTAAATTTACTATTTACCAGTTTTACCAGCTTTTCTTCTAATATGTTCACCAACATATTTGATTCATTTACCTTTATATGGTTCTGGTTTTTTCTTAGCTCTTACTTTAGCTGTGAATTCTCAAACTAGTTGTTTATCAATTCATGAAATGTGTAAAATGTTTTTATTTTTTTCATCCATTTCAGCTTTTAATCCAGCAGGAACTTCCATTTCTACTTTATGTGAAAAACCGATACTTAATATAAGTTTATTTCCAGAAACTTCGAATTTATAACCAACTCAAACAATTTCTAAACTTTTTTTATAACCTTCAGTTACACCAACCATCATATTATTTAAAACAGCTCTAGTAGTACCCCATAAAGCATTAGCTTCATCAGATAATGGATTTACTATAAGATTATTATCTTCTTGTTTTACTTCTACTTTATCAGAATAAGTAAAAGATAATTCTCAAAGTGGTCATTTAACTTTAACATCTCTACCATTTAAAGTAACTTCTACTTTATCAGATAAGACAACAGGTAATTTACCAATTCTTGACATTTTTAATTTAATTACAAATATAAATCGGATCAATGAATAATCATTTCTCGTTTATATGTTTGGGTGATTAGTAAACTTCACAAAGTAACTCACCACCTACATTTAAACTTCTAGCTTCGTAACCAGTTACAACACCTTTTGGAGTTGATACAATATATATACCTAAACCATTTCTAGATTTTTTTAAATCTTTAGCAGCTACATATATTCTTTGACCTGGTTTACTTATTCTTTTTAAAGTTGGAACATATTTAGTAGTTCTAACATCGTTAAGAGTAAGCATTATAGATTTTTTATTGTTTTCTTCTTCAACAATTTCAAAATCTGCTATATATTTATTTTTTTTAAGAATTTTAGAAATATCAGCTTTTAATTTAGAATAAGGAAGTTTAACTTCAATAATTCTAGCTAAATATGCATTTCTAATTCTTGTTAATAAATCTCCAATAGGATCTATTATCATAACAATAAAATTAATAAACTAAATTTATTTTTAACATTTATTACCAACTTGATTTTCTAACACCTGGTAATTCTCAGGCATTAGCTTTTTCTCTAAAACAAATTCTACAAATATCAAATTTACCTAAGTAACCTCTTGTTCTACCACACATAGCACAACAATTGAATACTTTTGTAGATTCTTTTGGCTTTCTACCATCTACGATAGCTTGCATGAATTTCTTTTTTAATTTGTTAGCTTTAGCGATTTTTGCTTTTCTAGCCATTTGTGTAATTTTTATAAAGTAAACTTTTATTTAGAAAAAGGAAATCACATTTGTGTTAATAATTCCTTTCAAGCTTCCTTGTTTTTTGCAGTAGTTTTTACAGTAATTTGAATACCGTGATTTTTAACTACATCACTTTGTGGAACTTCTAAAAATATAGAATGTTCTTTTATTCAGAAATTGTAGTTTCCTTGTGAATCAAAACCATTTTTGTTTATACCTCTGAAATCTCTTACTCTTGGTAAAACTGCATGGATTAATTTATCAAGAAAATCATACATTTTATCTCCTCTTAAAGTTACACTTAAACCTACTGGCATACCAGCTCTTAATTTAAAGTTAGAAACTGATTTTTTTGCATATCTAACTGTACAAGCTTGTCCAGCAATTAATGATAAGTGTTCTTGTAAAGAAGAAAAATCTTTTCAACCTGTTCTTATGAATGTTCAAATTCACATATTTAAAACCACTTTTTCTAGTTTTGGAACTTCCATTACGTTTGAAACTTTTAGTGATTCTTTTAGAGCAGGAACAATTTCTTTTACATATTTTTCCTTAAGCATTTGTCTCAAGTTTTACAAAATAAACTTTTAAACTATTTAATTATATATTTACTAGCTTCACCTCATTTTTCTGATAAAGCTTTTTTAGAAAATCTAAATTTTTTAGTTTTTCATTTTTCTTCAACTTTTACAAAACCAACTCTTGTAGGTTTTTCAGTGAATGGACAAATTAACATAACGTTTGAAGCATCAATTGCTTTTTCCATTTTTATAATTTGACCTGGATTAGTACCATATTTTTTAAGATGTCTTGTAACAACATTAACATCCTTTACAATAATTTTATTTTTATCTGATATAACTTTCAAAACAGTAGAAACTTTTTCTCTGTCTTTTCTTTTACCAGACATAACTTGTACTTTATCTCAAGTTCTTATTTTCATAATTTTTATATTTATATAATTATAAAACTTCTGGAGCTAAACTCACTATTTTTTGATATCCTTTAGCTTTTAATTCTCTTGCAACAGGACCAAAAATACGAGTTCATCTTGGATTATTGTTATCATCAATAATAACACAAGCGTTATCATCAAATCTTACATAAGACCCATCATCTCTTTTTACTTCTTTAGATG
>JAAZVM010000043.1 GCA_018623505.1 Patescibacteria group bacterium
CCTATAACTAAGTTATAAATTGGTGCATAAAAAACTCATACAAAAAGTTTTTTTATACTTCATTTATTTGATATTTCTATTTGATCAAAATACTTTTTACCATCAACTTCTAGGTTTAAGCTATAATCTCAAGTTGATGTAAATTTATCATAATAATCTCAATATGAAATAGTATAGTTTTCTAAAGAATTTATAGTTATATCTTCACAAAAAGATTCATCAAAAACTAAATCTGTTCATTTATGATTTATTGAAATATCACATTTGTTTAGAGTTATACCACTAGAGGTTAAGTTATTTATATATAATTCTACTGTTGCAGGCACAGTATAACTATTTTCTACAAAAGAAATATCTAAAGTATTATCTACTTTTATTTCTTTATCGCTGTTGAATATACTTACTAGTAAAAAAGTAATTCAAAATATTAAAATCAAATCCAGGATTTTTTTCATGACTATATTTTACTTATTAAAAATTGTAAATCTTTATCAAAGGAAAGGATACTCTCTAAATCTCATTTATCAAATTTACTTTGTTTTTTTACAACAAAAACCATATCATAGTTTTTTGTTATATTAGAGCTTAAAATTTTATCAAAAAACCTTCTTCTAAAAAAATTTCTTCATACATTATTTTTAACTGATTTTGATCATATAACTATTGAATACCTACTAAATCAAAGCTTGTTAGGAGTATAATTCAAGACAATATGATATGAAAAAAAAGGTTTTCACTTATGTAAAACCCTTTTTGTTTCTCTTTCAGTTAATCTATATTTTTTAGATATCACTAGAAAAATACTTAAAAACTAAAATTATTTTCTTTTAATATAATTTCCTTTTCCATCAAAAGGTGATTTTTTAGCAGTACCACCAGCTACAATATGCATTTTAGCTTTACCGTTAATTTCTTGAAATCTTTTTGGGTAAGAAACTGTTAAAGTATGTCTACCTTTTCTTCTTCTATTTTTTAATACATTTCTACCAGAATCAGTTGAACTTCTTTTTAAAAAACCGTGAACTCTAAGTCTTTTTCTTTTTTTTAATTTACCTAACATTTTGATATATATTATATAATATTATTTATTATAAATAATGGGTTCCAGCCATATTTATACTTAAGATTTTATTATTTAATTTTTAAAAAGTGTATATAAATTTTTAAAAATTGCTGACATATCATATGAATAAAATGATTTATGTCAAAAGATTTTAATGTTTTCTTTAATAAAAAAAATCCTTAAATATTTAAGGATTTTTTATTAACTAATAGTAGTTCACTCATCTTTTCAAAGTATAGCTCTTAAAATAGCTCATTTTTCATATAGACTTACTACTTTTAATACTAGAGAATTATCTTTTGCTAAAGCAATTGCAGTAGAGTCCATAACTCTAAGGTTTTTTGTTATTACTTCATCATATGTAGCATTTTTTATAAATTCTGCATCATGATATTTAACTGGGTCTTTATCATAAACACCATCTACTTTTGTAGCTTTTATCATAAGATCAGCTTCAATCTCAAGAGCTCTTAAAACTCAAGCTGTATCAGTTGTAAAGTATGGATTACCTGTTCATCAACCAAAAATTAAAACTTTTCATTTAGTAAGTCATTTTAAGGCTTTTGGTTTATTAAATCTTTCAGCAACTCAGTCTATCGCAAATGAGTTAACAGTTTTTACTTCTATTCATTTTCTTGATAATACATCTGCTAAAGCTATAGTATTTATATTTATAGCAAGCATACCCATATTGTCTGCATTACATCTATCTATATTTATTTGCTCTATTTCTGCTCATCTTATAAAATTACCTGCTCAAACTACAACTCATACTTCTATTTTCTTTTTTGTAAGTTCTTTAATAGTTTCACAAACCTCATCTAGCATTACATAATCTAATCATCAGTTGTTTCATCAAGCTAGTGCTTCTCAAGATATTTTTAATAAAACTCTCATATTTTTTAATTACTTATTAATTGCCTGAAAAGTATATCAGAAACTTGTGATAATACAAAATTATCATTTGTTTCTTTTAAATTATTATTTAAATCTCTTATATAAGTATTAAGGTTGAAATTTTCATCACTTGAATCTATTTCTCACTCTTCTAAAGATAAAATTCAATAATATGAAGAATCTATATAATAATGTTTTTCATATTTGTATTTTCAATCTACCTCTCTAACTAGATAAAAAGATAATCACATATCATCTTTTATATACCTAAGAGTATTCCAATATGGGTAACTTTTAAAGTTTTCCATTACAAAATCAGATATTTTAGCTGAATCATAACTCAGTTCCAAATCTCAAACTTTTTTTATAACCAAACCCTTTATATCTGAGTAAGTAATATCTCAATTTCATAATTCAGATGGAGTACCATAAACCGTTGAACTTGGCATTGTAGATAAATCTATATATTCTGAATCATCACTAAATGATAAATCTTCTTTATTTGTAACCTTATTTTCTTCTGGATTTTTAGATATATTTACTATTAATTGAAGCTTAGAAACTTTTTCTCAAGAGTAAGCATCTATTAAAAATATATTTTTTCAGTAATCTAAAACTTCATACTTAGAAAAAGCTCTGTATATGAATGATTCATCTCATTTTTCATAAGTTGATAATGTATAACTATCCTCTGAAAAAGGTGATTCTATATTAGAAAAGTTTACTACTATAGTATCAACAGAATCTATTAAAACATTTCACCTAATTTCTAATTCTAAATTATTTAGATTTGAAATATCTAAATCATCTAGACTAATATATTTTTCTTCTGTAAGGTAGTCAGAACTATATACTTTGTTTTCTTTTTCAGAGTTTTCTGCCTCTTCGAATTTATCAAAATTTGATTCAAAAGTATCATCATCTTTATCTATTTTAGAAGAATTTTCTTCTAAAATTTCATTTTTAGCATTATCTACCAAATCATTATTTGATCAAATAGAACAAGAGGTAAAAGTTATAGTGAATAATAAAGAAAAAAGAACTATTTTATATGCTTTCATAATATTTTTTTTAAACAAATAAAAAGACAAAAACATAATAAGGAGTTTTTGTCTTTTGTAAAATATTTAACTATACTTCTGTTATCATAGGTATAATCATTGGTTCTCTATCGATTTTTTGTAATAAGAATTTTTCTAAATCTACTCTTATAATTTTTAATAGATCTTTTTCATCCATATCTGGCACATCTTTTATAGTATTTTCATATACATCTCTTGATTTTTTAATTATCAATCTATGAATAAATCTTACTTCATCAAGATAAACTAATCATCTAGACTCAAGTTTAATATGACCTAATATAGCTTTAGTTTTTTTATCAACTTTAAACATTATAACTAAAACTCAAGAGTTCATCATTTTTTCTCTAGCTTTTATTACATGACTAGTAGCCAATCACATACCATTACCATCGATAACGATTTCTTGAATAGGTACTTTGATTTTTGATTTAAATACATTTCAATTTTCTGGAGCAAAATCAACTATATTACCATTTTCAAGCATAAGAATATCTTGATCTTTATATCAAATAGTCATTGCTGTATTTTTATGTAGTGTTCTAAAATATAAGTCTCAGAAAACTGGCATAAAGTATTTTGCTTTTACTAAATTTATCATAATTTTTTGCTCTTCTTGAAATGCATGACCTCAGGTATGAACTTCTCAATCATCTTTTGTAATTACGTTTGAACCTAATTTTATAAGTTTATTAATTATTCAAACAACTGATTTTTCATTTCATGGAACAACACTAGAAGAAAAAACTATAGTATCTCATTTAACAATTTCAACTGAGTTATGTTTTCATTCAGCCATTCTAGCTAAAGCTGAAAACTGTTCTCATTGACTTCAAGTTGTGATAATTATTTGTTTATGTGGAAGTATACCATCTGTATTTTTTGGTGTCATTTTTTTAACTATTCCTGGTTTTATATTTAAGTAACCAAGTTCTTTTGCGATAGCTACATTTTCAACCATACTTCTACCACTTAAAAATATAGTTTTATCATATTTTTCAGCTATATCTATAAGTTGTTGTACTCTTGAAATCCAAGAAGAGAAAGTAGCAATAATAAGTCTACCTTTATGATGATTTGAAACAATTTTTTCTAGCTCTTCTCATACATTTTTTTCACTCATAGAAAAACCTTTTCTAACAGACCCTGTAGAATCTGACATAAGTAAAGAAACTCATCTTTCACCAATTTCAGCTATTCTATCTAAATCTGCTGGCTCATCAATGGCAGGAGTAAAATCTATTTTAAAATCTCAAGTATGAACTATTTTTGTACCACCTGGAGACTCTATATAAACTCAAGCACAATCAGGAACACTATGATTTACTCTAAAAAATTCAACATCAAATTTACCTACTTTTACTTTTTCTTTGCTACCAGCATCAACTTCTATAAGAGTTGCATATGACATAAGCCCTGCTTCTTCTAATTGTTTTTTAACTAATCAAAGTGTAAATCTAGTACCATATAATGGTGGACATCAAACAGCAGGATAAACATGTTTAAGTGAACCTATATGATCCAAGTGAGCATGTGTAATTAAAAAACCTTTTATGTTTTTTTTGTATTTTGTAAGAAATGACACATCTGGAATTGAGTAATTTACTCAAAGCATATCAGAATCTGCAAATTGTACACCACAATCTATTAAAACAATATCATCATCATATTGAACCATTCACATATTTTTTGCTCATGTTTCATTATTTCAACCAATTGGTATAAACCTTGTATAACCTTCTCTTAGAGATGGAAGATAAAACTTAGTTTCAGGAAATCTAGATATAAATTTTCATCTAATTTCTCAGTTATCATTTTGATTATTTTTTTGTTTTTTATTTTGATTTTGTTTTTTATTTTTATTTTCTGTCTTTTTTTCTTTTTCTATATTTTCAGTAGTTCAATCTAGTCATTCATTTAAAACTATATGTTTATTTATAATGTCATCGTTTGAATTTA
>JAAZVM010000002.1 GCA_018623505.1 Patescibacteria group bacterium
GCCCAAGTCGTTGCACCTTTCGTGCGGGTCGGAACTTACCCGACAAGGAATTTCGCTACCTTAGGACCGTTATAGTTACGGCCGCCGTTCACTAGGGCTTAATTTCAGTGCTTGCACACATCCACGTAACCTTCTAGCACTGGGCAGGCATCACCCCCTATACATCCTCTTACGAGTTTGCAGAGAGCTGTGTTTTTGGTAAACAGTCGCCTGAGTTCTTTCGCTGCGGCCTAGAATCATAAGTGGATTCTAGGCAGGTCTTATCCCGAAGTTACGACCGCTGTTTTGCCGAGTTCCTTAAGCATAGTTATCTCGTTCACCTTAGTGTTCTCCACTAACCTACGTGTGTTCGTTTACGGTACGGTTACTAATACCTTAGCGCATAGAGGCTTTTCTCGATACCAGAATATATTAGAAGCCTTCTTCAATTTAAGCAAGCTTAAATATCCAAATTAACTTAGCTCGTCATTAAAGAATTCCGGATTTGCCTAGAATTCAAAACTCACGTTCGTAATACAATTAATTAAGTATCCTCTATATCCCGATATGTCCCCCCTTAGCAAAATATTAGTAGTTCAGGAATATTAACCTGATATCCATCAGCTGCCCCTTTCGGGTTCACCTTAGGACCGACTAACCCTACGTCGACTGCCGTTGCGTAGGAAACCTTAGGTTTTCGGCGGGGAGAGTTTTCATCTCCCTTACGTTACTCATACCAACATTTTCACTTCTGATATCTCCAGCAAGACTCACATCTCACCTTCAGCGACATACAGAACGCTCCGCTACCACTATTTACATAGTTTACGTCTTCGGTTAACAACTTTAGCCCCGTTGAATTTTCGGCGCAGGTTCGCTTGACCAGTGAGCTATTACGCACTCTTTCAAGGAATGGCTGCTTCTAAGCCAACCTCCTGGTTGTCTCAGCAATCCCACATCCTTTTCCACTTAGTTGTTAATTAGGGACCTTAGACAGTAATCTGGGCTGTTTCCCTTTTGACGATGGGACTTATCTCTCACCGTCTGACTCCCGGTATAATTTATACGGTATTCGAAGTTTATCAGGGTTTGCTAAGCCGCGAGGCCCGCTAGCCCTATCAGAGCCCTACCCCCGTATAATAGTTGACCGAGGCTAGCCCTAAAGCTATTTCGCGGAGAACCAGCTATCTCTAGGTTCGATTAGCTTTTCACTCCTTCCCACAAGTCATCCAAAGGACTTGCAGCTCCTAATGGTTCGGCCCTCCATAGAGTTTTACCTCTACTTCAGCCTGCTCATGGGAAGCTCACCTAGTTTCGGGTCTAGTATATATGACTTATCGCCCTATTCAGGCTCGCTTTCACTTCGGCTCCGGATTTAACTTCCTTAACCTTGCCACATACACTAACTCGTTGGTCCGTTCTACAAAAAGTACAATGTCACCCGTAGGCTCCATCTCTTTATCAGCATAAAATTTCAGGTTCTATTTCACTCCCCTCCCGGGGTTCTTTTCACCTTTCCCTCATGGTACTAGTTCACTATCGATCTCGAATACTATTTAGCCTTGGAGAGTGGTCTCCCCAGATTCAACCCGGATTTCACGTGTCCGAGCCTACTCAGGAATTAATAAATATCAGTATAATTATTTTAATTTACGGGACTTTAACCCTCTATGGTATAGCTTCCCAACTATTTCTCTTAATAATCATAGCAATATCAGGTTTATTAGCCTCACCTAATATTAATCCTACAACCCCGTGCTAACAAAAGCTACCTATACATTATACACGGTTTGGGCTGTTCCCGTTTCGCTCGTCACTACTAAGGGAATCTCATTTGATTTCTTGTCCGTGGCTACTTAGATATTTCAGTTCACCACGTGTCCTTCTGTTATTCAGATAATACCGATTACCGGTATTGGGTTCCCCCATTCGGAAATCTTAGAATAATAACGTCTCTTGTCGACTCTTCTAAGCTTATCGCAGACTTGTACGTCCTTCTTCGGATATTCGAGTCAAGGCATCCATTTTATGCTTTATTTAAATTTTACTACTATATGTTCTATCACATATTACATATAATATTAACTAACTTTAACTATTCAGATTATTTTAACGAACTAAATAAACAAAATATTAGAAAAAATTTAACATTCTCACTATAAGGAAATTTATAAGGAGATAGTCCATCCGCAGGTTCTCCTACGGATACCTTGTTACGACTTCAGCCCAGTCAGTAGTCCTACCATGGACCCCCATATTACCAGGGGGGCTTCCGATATTACTACCTCCCATGCCGTGACGGGCGGTGAGTACAAGACCCAGGAACATATTCACCGTGACATATCTGATTCACGATTACTAGCAATTCCAACTTCATGGAGTCGAGTTGCAGACTCCAATCCGGACTGAGATATGTTTTATAGATTTGCTCAAGATCACTCTATCGCTGCTCTTTGTACATACCATTGTATCATGTGTGTAGCCCCAGACGTAAAAGCCATGCTGATTTGACGTCATCCACACCTTCCTCCTTGTTAACCAAGGCAGTCTCTTTAGACATAATAACTAAAGACATGGGTTGCGCTCGTTAACGGACTTAACCGAACACCTCAAGGCACGAGCTGACGACAACCATGCAGCACCTGTCTTACCGCTCCAATAAAGGCACTCCTCCATCTCTGGTGGATTCGGTAGATGTCAAGTCTGGGTAAGGTTCCCCGTTTATTGTCGAATTAAACCACGTGATCCACTGCTTGTGTGGGTCCCCGTCTATTCCTTTGAGTTTTAATCTTGCGACCGTACTCCTCAGGTGGATAATTTAACGCGTTAGCTACAGCACTGCACCAATGTGCAACACTTAATTATCAACGTTTAGGGCGTGGACTACAAGGGTATCTAATCCTTTTCGCTACCCACGCTTTCGTTCCTCAGCGTCAATTCAGTTCCAGTAAGCTGCCTTCGCTTTTGGTGTTCCTCTAAGTATCTACGGATTGCACCCCTACACTTAGAATTCCGCTTACCTCTCCCTGATTCTAGAAATCCAGTTTCAAGCACAAACGCGAGGTTGAGCCCCGGTCTTTCATACCTGACTTAGATCTCCGCCTACGAACCCTTTACACCCAGTGATTCCGGGTAACGCTTGAGACATACGTATTACCGCGGCTGCTGGCACGTATTTAGCCGTCCCTTATTCCTGAAGTACTCTCATTATGCTCCTTCAGAAAAGAAGTTTACAACCGTTAGGCCTTCATCCTTCACGCGGTGTCGCTCCATCAGACTTTCGTCCATTGTGGAAGATTCCTCACTGCTGCCTCCCGTAGGAGTATGGACCGTGTCTCAGTTCCATTGTGACTGATCATCCTCTCAGACCAGTTATCCGTCATAGCCTTGGTAAGCTTTTACCTTACCAACTAGCTGATAGAACGCAGGCTCCTCCCCAAGCAATAAATTTTTACTCCAAAGAGACTATCCGGTATTAATCATCGTTTCCAATGGCTATCCCTGACTTGGGGGCAGATACCAACGTGTTACTCACCCGTTCGCCGCTCTCAATCAATATTTTCCTCCGAAGATTCTAACATCAATCTACCGCTCGACTTGCATGTGTTAGGCGCACCGCTAGCGTTCACCCTGAGCTAGGATCAAACTCTTTTAAACTTAGTACCTATTATATATATAACAGGATTTTGATTTTATTTTGTTCTTTCCTAGCAAGAATGTTTAATTTCTTCTAATATACTGTTTATTTTAATGAACTTCCCTCTTGAAAGTATCAGGAGTCTATTTGTTTTTTCTCTATTGTCAAAACTTTTTTGAAGTTTTTTATTTTAAAGAATGGTGGGCCTGGTTGGAATTGAACCAACGACCAATTGGTTATGAGCCAACTGCTCTAACCCCTGAGCTACAGGCCCTTAAATTATAATAGGAAAAGTAACCTTTTATCAATGCTTTTACCGTTTTTAAATAAACAACATAGTCTTTTACTTCAAAAATCATCTATGAGTTTTATAAAAATGGCGGAAGGGATGGGATTCGAACCCACGGAACCCGTAAAGGTTCACTCCCTTAGCAGGGGAGCCCGTTCAGCCACTCTGGCACCCTTCCTAATTATTTTTATAATAAAAAATGGCGGAGAAACAGGGATTCGAACCCTGGGTGCCTTGCGACACGACGGTTTTCAAGACCGTTGCTTTCGACCACTCAGCCATCTCTCCACGCAAAATTTTAATATTATTAAAGAACACTTTAATATGGCTCCCCCGACTGGATTCGAACCAGTGACCAAATGGTTAACAGCCATCTACTCTACCGCTGAGCTACGGAGGAAAATATTATATATTTTTTATGTTTGCTACTTGTTTAGCGAGAGAGATTTTATGCTTTTTTTTATTATTGTCAAAACTTTTTTTGTATTTTTTTTATTGTTATAAAAAGTAGCTAAAAATAAAGAAAAAAGAAATGAAAAAATCATTTCTTTTTATGAATTATACATCTAGATTTTTTACATCTTTTGCTCTGTTTTGTATAAATCTTCTTCTTGGAGCAACTTCTCCTCACATAAGTATCTTAAAAATTTCATCTGCTTTTTCTGCATCCTCTATTCAAACTTTGTACATTTTTCTTACAGAAGGATCCATTGTTGTTTCCCATAATTGTTCTGGATTCATTTCTCATAAACCTTTATACCTTTGTATGTTTTCTCAAGTTATAGATTCCTCTTCTATTATTTTTTCTTTTTCAGATTCAGTAAAAACATACCATGATTTTTTACCTTTTGATAGTTTATATAAAGGTGGTTGAGCTATAAACAAGTTACCATTTTTAATTATATCTTTTAAGTATCTAAAGAAAAAAGTAAGAAGTAATGTTCTAATATGAGCACCATCAACATCAGCATCTGTCATTATAACAATTCTATGATACCTAAGTTTTGAAATATCAAATGATTCTCAAATAGAAGTTCAAAGTGCTATAATAAGATTTTTAATTTCTTGATTTGCGAAAATTTTATCAATTCTAGCTTGTTCTGTATTAAGAATTTTACCTCTTAATGGAAGAATTGCTTGATGTTCCCTATTTCTACCTTGTTTAGCTGAACCTCAGGCAGAATCTCCTTCGACTATATAAAGCTCTGATTTAACTGGGTCTTTTGAAGAACAGTCAGCTAATTTACCAGGAAGAGTCATTCACTCTAATGCTCATTTCCTTATAACAGTATCTCTTGCAGCTCTTGCAGCTAATCTAGCTTTTGCAGCCAAGAATACTTTTTCTATAATTTTTTTTGCAGTATTTGGATCTTCTTCTAAAAACTCTAAAAATTTTTCAGCAAAAACTGAATCAACCGCTCATCTAGCCTCAGGAGTACCTAGTTTACCTTTTGTTTGTCATTCAAATTGTGGATCTACAACTTTTACTGAAATAACACAAGTAAGACCTTCAACAACATCATCATTTGTAAGGTTTTGATCTTTTTCTTTAAGAATTCACTTATCCCTTGCATATTTATTTATAGTTCTTGTAAGAGCCATTCTAAATCATGTAAGATGAGAACCTCATTCTGGAGTATGTATATTATTTACAAATGAAATAATATTATTTGAATACTCTTTATTGTATTGCATAGAAACTTCAACTAATATGTCTTTAGCTTCTTTTTCTACATAAAATATATCCCCTATTGTATCTTCTTTTTTATTTAAAAAATTTACATATGATTTTATACCTCATTCAAAATAATACTTATATCTTTCTGAGCTTCTTTCATCGTTTAGATAAATAGTAATTCATTTTGTAAGATAAGCTTGTTGCCTAAGTCTATTTTTAATGGTTTTATAATCGAATTTAGTAGTTATTTTAAATATTTCAGCATCTGGATAAAATTTGATAATTGTACCGGTTTTATCTGTTTTACCTATAACCTCTATATCTCAAACTGTTTTTCAAGTATTAAAAGATAAATAGTGAATCTTTCAATCTCTGTGTACCCAAGCTTCCATTTTTGTAGAAAGAGCATTTACTACAGATGACCCAACTCAGTGAAGTCATCCAGAAACTTTATATCAACCTCAACCAAATTTTCAACCAGCATGTAAAACTGTAAGAATAGTTTCTAAAGTAGAAACCCCTGTTTTAGAATGTTTTTCAACAGGTATTCATCTACCATTATCCTCAACAGTACAAGAACCATCTTCTCATAAAGTTACTTTTATAGTATCACAATGACCTGCCATTGCTTCATCTATAGAGTTATCAACAATTTCCCAAACAAGATGATGTAAACCTCTTTCATCAGTTGAACCTATATACATTCATGGCCTTTTCCTAACAGGCTCTAATCATTCTAAAACCTGAATATTATCAGCTCAATAATTTTGTTCTGCCATAATTATCAAATCATTAAAAATATAATTATATACAATATACTATATATAAGCATTTTCCTATTGCAAAAAAAAAGTATTTCCAGACGGAAGTTTTTTTAAAACTTCTTAAATCGTAAATTTTTATATAAAAAAGTATTATTTAAAAAATAATGCTTTTTTATATTTATACTGAACAAAATTTAAAATCTCTTAAAATTTAAATTTTTAAGTTTTTAATTTCTTTAAACATATCTTTATCACAAAATTGCTCTGCTAAATCTATATTTTTTTCTCTAAGAGCTTTTCTTAAGTTAGTAGCTGAAACTGAATACTTTATTCAGTTATAAGAAATAAAGTGATTTTCTCTTTCTATCTCTATATAGTTTATATGGTACTCTGAAAAAATATGTTCATATTTTTTAATTGTTAGATAAGCAGTATCATTAGCCTTATCTCCACAATATATATTTAAGTTTTTATCCTTTAATCAAAGCTTATAAAGATTCTTATAAATATTGTAGATCCAAACTAAATCACTTTTATCATCTTTTAGTTCTTCTATATATAACTTATTTTCTGGGTATTTTTTAGTTAAAAGATTTTTTATTTGAACAAAACTTAGTGGATTATCTCAGTTTCTTTCAGGAGTAGTTCAAATAAGCAATAAAACTTTATCATTTTCTTTTAAAGCTTTATCTATAATTTTTAAATGACCTATATGTGGAGGATTAAACCTACCTATGAATAATCAGATTTTCATAAAATCACATTATAAAATATCAGAATAAGTATAATAAAAAAAAACTAAATCAAAATTGATTTAGTTTTTTTATAATTCTCATTTACCAGCAGCTTCTAGTTTTGCTTGTTGATCAGCTAATGCACAAGCATCAATTATAGGAGTAAGTCTACCCATCATAATTTGAGGTATTCATGAAAAGTTTTGACCAATTCTATGATCTGTAACTCTATCTTGTGGAAAATTATAAGTTCTGATTTTTTCAGATCTATCTCATGATCATACTTGAGACGCTCTTGCTTCTCAAAGTTCTTTTTGTCTTTTTTCTTCTTCGTAAGTATAAAGTTTACTTCTAAGTATATTCCGAGCTTTTTCTCTGTTTTTATGTTGAGATCTACCATCTTGACAGAAAACCATTATACCAGTAGGTACATGTTTTAATTGAACAGCAGAATCTGTTTTATTTACATGTTGTCATCCAGCTCAACTTGCTCTAGTAAATGTCATTTCAACATCAGCTTCATTTAATTCTACATCAAGAGCATCTACTTCTGGCATTATTGCTACAGTAATTGCTGAAGTATGTACTCTACCTTTTGATTCAGTTTCTGGTATCCTTTGAACTCTATGAACTCATGATTCGTATTTAAATCTACTATATGCTCATTCTCATTTTACTTCAAAAATTATTTCTTTTACTCAACCGGCCTCACTTTCTGTTTGTTCTGTTATCTCTGTTTTAAATCATTCTCACTCAGCAAAAATCATATAAGACTTTGCTAGTTCTCATGCAAATAAAGCTGCCTCATCTCAACCAGTTCAAGCTCTTACTTCAACTATTATATTTTTATCATCATTTGGGTCTTTTGGTAAAAGAGCTATTTTTAAAGATTCTTCCAATTCTGGAATTTTATCTTCTGCTTCTGAAACTTCCATTTTTATAAGCTCTCTCATTTCTTCATCCTTTTCAGTATAAAGCATTGCTTTATTTTCTTCTAAAGATTCATATATAGATTTATACTCTTTATATAGATTTACAGCTTCTTCTAAAGATTTTTTTCTACTTGAAACTTCTCTAATCTTTTTTTGATCTTTAAAAATCTCTGGATCAGAAAGCTTTTGCTCTAAAGATGAATATTCAGAAACTAGATTATCTAGATTAAATTTCATAAATAATATTTAGGTTTTTAAAATTTTGCAGATTATAAGAAAATTTGTTTTTTTATCAAGAAATAAAAATTCTCTAAATTAGAGAATTTTTATAAATTATACTTTAATCTATCTAAAGGTATTTCTTTTCATGCAATTATAATTTTTGGAGAAAGTTGCTCTTCTTCATTTCACTCAAAGAAAAAACTATTATCTTTTCACTCCTCTTTCATAATAGAGTCCAATTCTTTTTGAACAGTTTTAAGAATTCAAATTTTATCCATTACATCATAAACTCTTGCAACAGCTTCTAAGTTTGTAAAGTCTGACATTCTTACTATTTGATTTATTCTTTCTCAATCTGCTTTAAAAGTATATCAATCAACATATTCTACAGAATATTTTTTTGGGTCAACATCTTCTTTTAAATCATAAAGCTTAACCTCCTTAACTACTCAATTATCCTTAACTCTTTTTTCTTTTGAATAGTTATCAATTAGAAAATCAACTAATTCACTTATTCAATCTCAAGTCGCAGCAGATATTACAAATACTTTTTTATTATATTTTTTAGAAAACTCTGAAACTATAAAATCCCTCATTTCTGAATCCAATAAATCAGACTTTGAAAAAACAATTATTTCTTCTTTATTAGATAATTCTGAAGAGAAGTATTCTAGTTCTTTTCTTATATTTTCATAATCAGTAAAAACTTGATCCATTCTATACATATCTAAAAGATGTAATAAAACTCAAGTTCTTTCTATGTGTTTTAAAAACTCTATACCAAGTCATTTTCATTCACTTGCTCATGGTATAAGACCTGGAACATCCTCTAAAACTAATGATTTTCATTTATGATCTAGTACTCATAAATTTGGAGTAAGAGTTGTAAATGGATAATCACCTATTTTGGCTTTTACATTTGTTATATTTGAGATAAGGGTTGATTTTCAAGCAGAAGGTATACCAATAATACCTATATCTGCAACTAGTTTTAATTCTAAGCTTAAGTCTTTTTCTTCACAAACATCTCAAAGTTCAGCAAAAGAAGGGGCTTGTCTAGTACTAGATACAAAGTGAGCATTTCAATAACCTCATCTACCTCATTTAGCTACCAATAATTTTACATTATGATCATCTAAGTCAGCAATTAACTCTCAAGTATTTGCATCTTTAACTATAGTTCAAACTGGAACTTTTAAATATAAATCCTCTGCATTAGCTCAATGCATAGTATTTGTTCATCAGTTTTCTCACTTATTTGCTGTTAAAACTTTTTTATGCCTGTATTCTGATAGAGTATTTAAATTTTCATCAGTTATTAGGTAAACGTCTGCTCATTTTCAACCATCTCCTCACCGAGGACCTCATTTCGGTATATATTTTTCTCTTCTCCATGAAACTATTCAGTCTCATCATTTTCAAGATATTACCTTGATTTTTACTTCATCTATAAACATATTTGATATTAAATTATTTTTAAAATAAATTTTATCCTTTAATCAAATTATATTATTTAATTAAAATATTAAAACTTATTTTTATATATCCATAAAACCGGCCCTTGATAGGCCGGTTTTTTGCTTTTAATTTGGTGTCAATGAGTGGAATTGAACCACCGACCTCGGGGTTATGAATCCCGCGCTCTAACCAACTGAGCTACACTGACATATTATTTTTGCAGGTGTCTTTATATTTAGAAAGCATAAAAAGTCAAATTTTTTTTGACTTTATTTTTTATTTAAATAAAATATGCTCGCTTTTTAACCTAAAAAGCATATTTTTATATCCTTCCAATTAGTTAATTGGATAATAACCCATAGGAATAACATGGCAAATTACGAATTAATGCTTATAGTTAACCCAACTTTATCTGAAGAAGATAGAACTAGTTCAATTGAAAACTTAAAAGCTTTATTTGAGAAAAATGAAGTAAAAGTTGAAAAAGAAGATGTTTGGGGAGACAAAAAAATGGCTTACAAAATAAATAAATCTGATAGAGGTTTTTACATACTATACAATTTAGATATGGATGGTAAACTTATTAAAGAATTATCAAAATCTATAAACTTAGATAGAAATATCTGGAGATATATGTTTAGTAAACAAGAAGCTTAATTAAAGACTACTATTTTATACATTTAACTAAGAAGAAATGAGAACAGTTAATAAAGTTATACTTATAGGTAACATAACTAGAGATCCTGCGGTAAAAACTACTGAATCAAATAAAAAAGTTGCTTTATTTACAATCGCAACAAATAGATATTATAAAACTGCTGAAGGTGAACAAAAATCTGAAAGCGAATTTCATAGTTGTGTAGCTTGGGGAAACTTAGCTGAAAGATGTGAAAAATATCTAAATAAAGGTAAATTAGTTTACGCAGAAGGTAGATTAAAAACTAGAGTAATAGAAAAAGAAGACTGAACTAAATCGTATAAAACTGAAGTAGTTGTTTCTAGTATCATTTTCTTAAATAAAAAATCTGATTTTGAAGAAGCTGGACTTACTGATGATGAAGAAATTCATATGGATGAAGATGATAAGTTTTAATTAAATTCCCAATTATCAGGAATAAAACAATAGATAAATTATCAATATCAAAAGGTATTGGTTAAACTGAGAAATCAGTATAGGTAAGAAACTCTTACTTAATCCAAAATTTATTATTTATAAAAATTATTATGACAAAAACTGCTTGTCCTTTAGAAGGTCAAAATATTGACTATAAAAATGTAGAGTTATTAAAAAAATATATTACTAAATTTGGTAAAATAACTCCAAGATACTACACTGGTGTATCTTTAAAAAATCAAAAAAAATTAGCAAATGCTATTAAAAAAGCAAGAATTATGGCTTTATTACCATTTGTTAAATCATATGACCCTAATTTTGAAGGGTAAAAAAAGAAGATTAAATTAATCTTCTTTTTTTTTATCGCAACTTATGTGTCTTCAATTTATTCTATAAAAATCATATTCTGTTACTATATTTATCCCATCTACTTTAGATATATCATTTGATGTTCTTACCTGTGTTTTACACTTTTTTCATCAATAGCAAATAGGTGGGATTTCTAATATAAAATTTTCATCCTCATCTAATGAAACACTAAATCCATCTAGTATACGACCAGCATTACTCAGAGAACAAACATTAGATCATATTTCTTCTTTTAATAACATTATCTCATCTGAATATCATTCAGAATTAGAATCATTTCAACATCCAGTTAGTAATAAAGAAATAGAAGTTCAAATTAATAATTTATTCATATATAATAATTAAAGTATAAAAACTTTTTAACCATATTAAATATATATATATAATAAGATTTGTCAATATTTATTTTAATTAACCTTTACTTTTTGTTTTTTTTGCATATACTTCCGCAGTAAAATTAAGCTTTGGAAAATCTAAACTTAGTTTATATTTTTATTAAATAAACATAATATTTATGGCTTTTAGAAATATAGCGATTATAGCCCACGTTGACCACGGTAAAACTACTTTAGTAGATGAGTTATTAAAAGCTGATGACAATTTTGATACTAGAGTTGGTATCGAAGAAAGAGCAATGGATTCAAATGCTCAAGAACAAGAAAGAGGTATAACAATCTATTCTAAAAATACTGGTATTACTTACAAAGGTAATAAAATTAATATAGTTGATACTCCTGGGCATGCTGATTTTGGTTCAGAAGTAGAAAGAGTACTTAGAACTGTTGATTCTGTTTGTCTAGTTGTAGATGCTTACGAAGGACCTATGCCTCAAACTAAATTTGTACTTAAGAAATCATTAGAACAAGGGCTAAATCCTATCGTTGTTATAAATAAAATGGATAAACCTAGTGCTAGAGCTGATTGGGTTATTGATCAACTTTTTGATCTATTTGTACAATTATGAGCTACAGATGAACAATGTGAATTATTAAATGAACCTGTTTATGCAATAGCTAGAGAAGGTAAAGCTTGGACTGATGAAAATCCAAGTCAAGAAAGTATGACTCCATTACTTGACTATATAATGAAAAAAGTACCAGAAGCTGAAAATAAAGCTGATGCTCCTTTCAAAATGCAAATTGCAAACTTAGGTTTTGATAATTTCTTAGGTAGACTAGGTATAGGTAGAGTATATGAATGAGTTGCTAAAGTATGACAAGAAGTATTTGTTACTTCAAATGATGGTGTAGAAAGAAAAGGTAAAATTACAGAAATTCTTACAAATCAAGGACTTAAAAAAGAAAAAGCAAGTGAAGCTTTAGCTTGAGATATAATTACTATTGCTGGTATACCAGATATATTTGTTGGTGAAACTGTTGCTTGAATAAGTTGATCAGAAGCTATGCCTGCAATCACTATTGATGAACCAACTCTAAAAATGGAGTTTTTAGTAAATAACTCTCCTTTTGCTGGTAGAGAAGGTAAATTTGTAACTTCTAGACAAATCAGAGATAGATTAGAAAAAGAGCTTGAAACAAATGTATGATTAAAAATAGATTTTAATTCAGGTGATAACTATGAAGTTGCTGGTAGATGAGAACTTCACTTATCAGTTCTTATAGAAACTATGAGAAGAGAAGGTTTTGAACTTCAAGTTGGTGCTCCTGTAGTAATAATGCATCAAGAAGATGGTGTAAAAATGGAACCAATTGAAAAAGTAACTATTACTGTACCTGAAGGTACAGAATGAGCAGTTATTGCTGCTCTTGGTAAAAGAAAATGAGAAATGCTTTCAATGATGCCTGAAAATGGTTTAGTAAATCTTGAATTTAAAGTTCCTACTAGATGATTACTAGGTTTTAAATCAGAGTTTACAACAATGACTAAAGGTGAAGGTTTACTTTCTAGTGGTTTCGAAGAATTTGCTCCTTATAAAGGTGCTATAGAAAAAAGAGACAGAGGTTCTATGATTTCTATGGAAAATGGTAAAACTATGGCTTACTCTTTATTTAACTTACAAGAAAGAGGTACTATATTTGTAGAACCTGCTACTGATATATATGAAGGTATGATTATAGGTGAATCATCTAAAGATCAAGATTTAACAGTAAATGCTACTAAAAATAAAAAACTTACTAACGTAAGAGCATCTGGTACGGATGAAGCATTAAAACTTACTCCACCAAAAATAATGACTTTAGAAGAAGCTATCGATTATATTTCAAACGATGAATATGTTGAAGTAACTCCTGAATCAATCAGATTAAGAAAAAAATACTTAACTGAAACTGATAGAAAAAGAAATAAAAAAGGTTAATTAACCAATAAAAAAAGAGATTCAATTGAATCTCTTTTTTAGTTCCACTTATTTTCTTCCCAATTTTTAAGTTTGTCTAGATTTGATAAACTTATTTTTGTATCTATTTCTTGTCATTTTAGATTAATATATATTTCTATTTCTCATTTTTCTTCTATTTCAAGGAAAGATTTTAAATCATGCAAGTCTTGCTTTACTGCATTTTCTGGGATATTTACTACATATTTTTTTACTAATTGCTCTTCTTTTTCTTGCTTATTTTGATTTATTTTTTCATCAAGATTTTTATCAAAATCTTCTTTTATTATAGAGCATTTATCTTCAAAAACTAATTCTTCTTTTTGCTCAGTTTCAGTTACTTCATTTAGGTCTAAATTTAAAAATCTTTTTGATTTATCAAATAATCATAAATCAGTAGCTTGCTCACGAACCATAGTAATAGTTGCAACTTTTATATCTCTGGCTCTTACAGATTTTCTTTTGTATTCAAAGTTTATATCTAAACTACCATTTACTATAACTATCTTATCTATAGCTAATTTATCTTTAAATTTATCTACATCTTTTGGAAAAATTACTACCTCAAAATCGTATTCAAAACCTTCACATTTTAAAAACATCATTTGTTTTCAGGTCTTTGTTACTATTTTTCTCAAGTCTGTCACGACTCATACAACTTGTACTATTTCTTGATCTTGGAATCATCATTTTTTTTCTTTTGGTTTATCTTTTTCTTCTTTTTTTAGATTTTCTTTTTCTTCATCGCTCATATATTTTTCTGGATTTTCCTCTTTATCTATAATAAGTAATTCATCAAAATCCATTTTTAGTTTTTTTGCATTTTGAGTTCTTCTTATACAATACCTTTTTAATCAGTCCAAAGCATGACCAGAAACAGTAAATCAAATCATTTCTTTTTCTCAAGAAAGCTTTTCTTCATATAAAAAATCCTCTGTTTCAATAAGATCTAATTTATCTTCAAAATCATCAGATGTATCAAATAATCATATTTGATTAGTTTCTTTTTGTTTTTCATCTCTTTTACAGAAAATAATCATATTTTCTATAGACTTATACATACTTTTTCTTTGTCATAATTGATCCATAGCTCATGACATAATCAGAGCTTCAAGAGATTTTTTATTTATAACCTCTTTTCAACAAATCTCTATGAATTGTTCTAGATTTTCAAACTTTCATCAAACTTCTTTTCTTGCTTCTATAATTCTATCAATAGGTCAGTCTCAGATTCATTTTATAGCTTTTAATCAAAACCTTATACTTTTATCATCTATGTAAGTGAAGTGTTTCATAGACTCATTTACACTTGGTGGTAAAACTGAAATAGATTTAGACTCACACTCTCATACTTCTAAAACAACTCTTTCCATATTTTCCTCATCTGAAACCATTAAAGAAGTCAAAAATTCTGTAGGATAATAAGCTTTTAAGTAAGCAGTTTGATAAGCTATAAATGCATAACATGCTGCATGCGATTTATTAAATGAATAATTTGCTGCGGGCATTATCATCTCTGTATATATATAGTTTGTTGTTTCTGGTTTATACTGTCTATAATTTGCTCATTTTTCAATAAATTCTTTTTTTAATGCTTCTACTACATCAAGCTTTTTCTTTCAAACTCACCTTCTAAGTAAGTCAGCTTCTCAAAGAGAAAATCAAGCCATATACTGAACTATAAACATTAGCTGTTCTTGATAAACTGCGATACCATAAGAGACATCTAAGATAGGTGCCAAATCTTCATCTAGCTTTCTTTTTTCTTCAAGTATTTCTTCTTCTGAATATCATGCTCACTCTAAAATTTTTCTCAAGTCATCAGTAAGATATTTTAGTTCTTTTCTACCGTACTTAACGTCAATATATGTTGGTATATATGCTAAAGGTCATGGCCTATAAAGAGAAACCATTGCTATAAGGTCCTCAAAACTATCTGGAGATAGATCTTTTAAATATTTTCTCATACCATCAGATTCAAACTGAAAAACTCAAGTAGTATCTCAAGCAGCAAAAACTTCAAATACTTTTGGGTCAGATAAATCTACTCAAAGTATATCTATTTCTATATTTTTATTTACTCTTACAATATCTTGAGTTCTTTTTATAACAGTTAAGTTTCTAAGTCATAAAAAGTCCATTTTTAAAAGACCTAAATCCTCTAGAGGGTAAGCACTATATTGAGTAACTACTGCTTCTGCATCTTTAGGTGGGTGTTGTAAGGCTGTAAACTTTGTCATCGATTCTGGAGCGATGATTACAGCACAGGCATGAACTCATAATTGTCTTACATTTCACTCTATTTTAAGTGCATTATCAATTATTTCTTTATATCTAAGATTAGTGTCATAAGCTTCCTTAAACTCTATACTATCTTCTAATGCTCAGGCAAGTTTTGTTCAAGGTTTTTCTGGGATAAGCTTTTCTAAATCATTCATTTCTGCAAAAGGTATACCGTATACCCTTCAAACATCCTTAACAGCCGCTCTTGCTGCAAAAGTACCAAAAGTACAAATATTTACTACTTTATCAGCTCCATATTTTTCACTACAGTACTTTATAACTCTATCCCTTTCAGTATCAGCAAAGTCTGTATCTATATCAGGCATAGAAATTCTGGCTGGATTTAGAAATCTCTCAAAAAGTAAATTATATGGAAGAGGATCGATATCTGTAATACCTGAAAGAAATGCCATCAAAGAACCAGCTGCAGATCATCTACCTGGTCAAACTGGTATGTTATTATCTCTTGCCCAATTTATATAGTCAGCAACTATCAAAAAGTAAGCATCAAATCACATCTCATGAACTACTACAAGCTCATACTCTAACCTCTCAATTTTATCCTGTAAATCTTTTGATAAATCTTTTAAAATATCTTTTTTCTCATCAGAATAATATGTAAGAGAAAGTTCTTTTAGCTCTTCTGGAGAGGTTTCGGTTAACTTTTTAGATAAACTTGGTTTATCTAATTTTTGAACTAATTTGAAAATAATATTTCTAGAGATTCAAGACTTATATCTCCAGTTTAATCACTCAAAAGAAAGATATCTAAGATACCACTCATCTGAAGATAATTTTTTTATATAATCTTCTTTATCTCATCATGATTTATTATTAAAATAAGAAGTTTTCTCCAATTCTAAAGCTTCTTCATATATTTTTTGATGTTCATCTGGAAGTTCAAACTTTGGTATAAGTATACCTCAGGTCTCGATTTGTATATCAACCATATCAGCTATTTTTTGAGTATTTTCTATAGCTTCAGGTATAAATCAAAACTGAGTTTCAATTTCCTCTATTGAAAGTAATGAATAGTCTCAATTTATAAGAGTTGGTCTATCTGGATTTTCTAGCTCATGCCCTGTTCATAAAGCCATTATTACATCTTGAGTTTTTGAGTCACTTTTATTTATATAATAACAGTTATTAGCAGCTACAACTGGGAAATCATATTTACTATGCAAGTCTATAAGCTTTTCAGTTACAAATCTTTGTTTTGGTATATCATCATGATATAAAAGCTCTAGATAATAATTTTCTATTCAAAAAACCTCCTGATAGTATTTTACCCTATTTACTATTTTTTCCTCATCTTGTCATGA
>JAAZVM010000044.1 GCA_018623505.1 Patescibacteria group bacterium
GTTCTACGGTTTTTTTTATAAAATTTTCCATACATAAAAAATAATATTTTATTTATTAAAAGATTATTTAAAATTATATATGATGCAAGTTTTTATATTTTTTTGACATTTTTTAAAAAATACTTATCTTACTTCATATTATTTTTCTTTATTTATTCACAAAAAATTAATGGTAAACAAAAAAATCGTAGATGATTATTATTCTCAAATAAATTCTTGAACTGATAAGGGTGATGATAACAAAAAAACTAGTAAACCAAAAGTTGTAGTTAAAAAGAAAGTTGTTATTAAAAAAGATGTAAACAAAAATACTGATAAAACAAATGAAACTAAAACTCAATCAAAAACTCAATGAAGAAAACCATTTGTTAAAAAGAGTAATGATTCTGGTTTTTCTAACAAATCTCAATGAAAAAAAACTGTAGTTCAAAAAATAGAGGTTGTAAAAAGAGAAGATAGAAAAAACACTTCAAATGAAAATTATAAAACAAGATGAAAAGCAAATTCTAATTCAGAAAACAACTTTTCAAAAAAACCATCTACAAACTCATGATTTAAGAAGCCAATAGATAATAAATCTAATAAATTTAAATCAAAAAATGAATCAGAAGATTCTATTAAAAAACAAAAGTCTAACTTTAAAAAAACTAGATGAAAAGTAAGAAGTATAGAAGATGTTGATACTAGTTTTAAAAGGGTAAGTAAAATTCATAAACATAAAAAAGAAGAAAAAAAGGTTGAAGACATAAAACAAAATCTAGTAGAGAAGAAATGAGAAACAATTGTAGTTTCTGAATTTTTAACTTTAAAAGAGTTGTCTGAAAAAATCTGAGTAGTTTTACCTAAGCTTATAGCTGAGTTTATGAAAAACTGAATTATGGTTAACATTAATTCTAAAATAGATTTCGAAACTGCTGCTATAGTTACAGAGTCATTTGATGTAAAACTTGAAAGAGATAATTCTGCATGAGCAAGTGTTGAAGATATTATGTTATGAGATATATCTTCTTTATTACAAGAAGATGATTCTACTAAATTACAAAATAGACCACCTGTTATATCTATAATGGGGCATGTAGATCATGGTAAAACTTCTCTTTTGGATCATATAAGAAAGTCAAAGGTTGCTTCAGGTGAAGCTGGGTGAATAACTCAAAGTATTTGAGCTTATCAAGTTGAATTAGAAACTGGTAATATAACTTTCTTAGATACTCCATGACATGAGGCTTTTACTGTTATGAGAGCTAGATGAGCTAAGTCTACAGATATAGCTATCCTTGTAGTTGCTGCTGATGAATGAGTAAAACCTCAAACTATAGAATCTATAAATCATGCAAAAGAAGCTGATATACCAGTTATAGTTGCTATTAATAAAATGGATAAAGAATGAGCTAATCCAGATCATGTTAAATGACAATTGTCAGAACATTGATTAACTCCAGAAGATTGGGGTGGTGATACTCCTATGGTTCCAGTTTCAGCACATACTTGATTTGGTATAGACGATTTACTTGAAATTATATTGCTTGTAGCTGAAATGAAAGAGCTTAAGGCAAATCCAGATAGAAATGCTATAGCTACTGTTATAGAGTCTCATCTTGATTCAAGTCTTGGGCCTGTTGCTACTGTTTTAATAAATACAGGTACTATAAATTCTTGAGATAATATAGTTTGTCAGGATTCATACTGAAAAGTTAAAATTCTTAGAAATTACAGTAATCATAAGGTTAAAAAAGCTATTCCATGAGAGCCTGTTTTAATTGTTTGATTAGATAAGGTTGTAGATGGTTGAGATATACTTCAAGTTGTTAATTCATGAGATACTGCTAAAGAAAAGGCAATAGAGTATAAGGCAATTTTAGAAAAACAAAAAAGAGCATCTGCTAGTGGTTTAGATTTACTTATGTCTAAGATAAAGGCTTGAAATTTAAAACAATTAAAAATAATTTTAAAAGCAGATACAAACTGATCTCTAGAAGCTATAAAAGCATCTCTTTTAAAACTATCAACACCAGAAACTAGTGTTTCTGTTATCCATTCTTGAGTATGATCTATCACTGAATGAGATATATTAATGGGGCAATGAAGTGAGGCTATTCTTGTATGATTTAATGTATGAGTACTTACTACTGCAAAATCTACACTTGAGTCTTCTTGAGTAGAATATATATCTTCAGATATTATATATCATATTACTGAAAGAATAGAAAAAATAATAACTTGAATGCTAGATCCAAAAGAAGAAGAAGTAATTCTTTGAAAAGCAAAAATTTGAGGTATATTCTTTACTGAAAAATCATTTATGATTGTTTGATTACAAGTTTGACCTGACAATAAGATAGAAAATAACACTCAAGTGAGAGTTATTAGAAAGAAGAAAATGTTATGACATGGTAAAATTGAATCTTTAAAACAATGAACTTTGGAAGTTAAGGAGGTTGAATGACCAATCGAGTGTTGAATTAAGCTTGTTACTAATGTTAAAGTTGAAATTTGAGATGAACTTGAAGTTTACAAAATAATTATACAAAAATAATTTTTAAAATTATTTTTGTATTTTTTTTATATTTAATATATAATTAATTTAAATATAATTTAACTTGATTTAATGGATTATTTCAAAGGTATATCTCTTTTTTCTGAATTAACTAATGAAGAGAGGGAAAAAATATCATGTTTTTGTCAAATCAGAGATTTATCAGAGTGAGAAATTCTCTTTAAAGAATGAGATGAATGAACGGCTATGTATGTTTTGGTTGATTGAGCAGTAGAGGTATATAAAGACTCTATAGATGGAAGGGTTTTGTTATGAGAAATTCATTCTGAAGATGTTTTATGAGAAATGGCATTAATTTGAAATAGTCATAAAAGAATGGCAAGTGCTGTTGCTATAAAAGATTCTAGACTTATTACTATTTTATCTTTTTCTATTGATGAGCTTTTTAAAAAGTATCCTGATCTTTTAAATAAGATAAAAACTATAATTTTAGAAAGAGAGAGAATTAACGAGATAACACTTAATTAGTTAATTAAAAATAAAAATAATCTATTTGTAAACTTTTTTTTAAAAAAAATTTGCAAATAGATTATTTTTGTATACAATGCGTTCACATTTTTGTAACTTTATTGACTTATTATGTCAAACAAACAAGATAAAATAGAGGTAGAATGAACTATAATTAAGGCTCTACCTGGTCTGGTATTTGATATTCAATTACCAGAAGAGTTTTGATGATGAATTATCCAAGGCTACTTAAGTTGAAAGATGAGAAACAACTTTATTAAATTAATAGAATGAGATAAAGTTTTGGTTGAATTGTCTCCATATGACTTATCTAAAGGTAGGATAATTTTTAGACAAAAATAATTTTCTGCTTTTATATTTTTGTATAAAGTAGACGTTTTATTAATTACTTAATTTTTAGTATGAAAGTAAGAGCATCTGCAAAAAAAATTTGCGATAAATGTCAAATTGTTAGAAGGAAGGGTATAGTAAGAGTAATCTGTAAAGTAGACCCAAAACATAAACAAAGACAAGGATAAAAAAATTTAGGATATTTTCCGTTATTAATTTTTAATTTGAAAAAATTTATGGCAAGAATTGCTTGAGTAAATTTACCAAAAGGTAAACATGTTGAAATAGCTTTAACTTATATATATGGTATAGGTAGAACTGCTTCAAATGAAATCCTTACTAAAGTTGGGATTGAAAAAACTACTAAAATTGAAACTATTTCAGAAGCTGATTTAGATAAAATCAGAGATGAAATAAAAGAAAATTATGTAGTAGAATGAGACCTAAGAAGATTAATTGCTGGTAACATTAAAAGATTACAAGAAATTAATTGTTATAGAGGTCAAAGACATAGAAAAAGACTTCCTGTTAGAGGTCAAAGTACTAAAACAAATGCTAGAACTAGAAAAGGGAAGGCTACGGCTATTGCTGGTAAAAAGAAATAATATAGTTTATTAACTATGTATAATTTTTAAAAATTAATTTATATTATGGCTAAAACTACTGTTAAAAAAAGTAAAAAAACTAGACAAATAGTTCCACACGGTCAAGCACACATTAATGCTACATTTAATAATACTATTGTAAGTATTACAGATGAAAAAGGTAATGTATTAACTTGGTCATCAGGTTGAGCTGCTGGTTTTAAAGGTGCAAGAGAAGCTACTCCATATGCAGCACAAGTTGTAGCTGAACAAGCTATAGAAAAAGCTAAAACATTACATTCAATTGAATCTGTTGATGTTTTTGTAAAATGAATCGGTATTGGTAGAGAACAAGCTATCAGAGGTTTAATTTCTGGATGAGTTGATTTAAAAGCTATTTTTGATATTACTCCAGTTCCACACAATGGGTGTAGAAAGAAAAAAGTTAGAAAATTATAATATTTTCTCTTTTATATAAAACAATTTTTTAAATTTTAAATTTTAAATTTAATTATGAGGTATACTTGACCAAAGAAAAAACTTTGTAGAAGAGAAGGTGTAAATCTATTTGGTACTGAAAAATATGATTTAACTAACTCAAAAAGATCTCCTCTTAGAAGTAGAAAAACAAGTGAGTTTGGTACTCAGCTAAGAAAGAAACAACTAGCAAAAAGAATGTTTGGTTTATCTGAAAAGCAATTCGTTTCTTATTTTAAAAAAGCTCAAAAATCAACAGCTCAAGGAACAACTTGAGAAAAAATGTTAAGCTTATTAGAACTAAGAGTTGATAATGTTGTTTACAGAGCAAACTTTGCTAGAACTAGAATACAATCTAGACAATTTGTAAGTCATGCTCATTTCACTTTAAATGGTGTTAAAATAGATGTTCCATCTATATCAGTTAAAGTATGAGATGTTATTACATTAAGAGATAAATTAAAAGAATCTCCATTATATAAA
>JAAZVM010000045.1 GCA_018623505.1 Patescibacteria group bacterium
GATTTATCTTTTAGTATATTTCTGTTGCTTATAATATCTACTCTTATTTTTATTTCTTTTGATTCATTTATACTTAATGGTTTGAATCTTGGGTCTTCAGATATAGCTTTTATAGTGTTTTCTATTATTTCTCCAGCTAGGCTTGGCATTATTTCTATGATATTTCCTGCTGATCATCTTATCTCACCTTTATGATAAATAGTTACAAAAACAGCTCATCTTTTGTTTAATAATTCTGAATTTATATTTTCTAGTTCTTTTATATCTGGTTTTCTTAGATTTTTTATATAAAAATCTATAGTTTTTTTAACTAAATCTAGCATTTTATTTCTATATTATAATGTATTTTTTTCTTCTTCTTCTCTAAGAGCTTCCTTTTCTTCTAGCTCTATTTGATAAAATATATCTCAAAGTTTATCCTGAGCAGTTAGCTTATAGAAGTTATAATATACTAATTCAAATAGTTGTTTGAAAAGAGTAGTACAAAAGCTTACAATAGGTATAAGTAAAGCTAAAGATATTAGTTTTGCATAACCTCAAGCAAAAGAGTTAAATATGATTATAGTAAAAACTCAGCTTAAAAATAATCAAACAAAACTACCGTAAATACCTATAAGTATATATCTATAATTATTTAGTATTTCTATAATTATCGAAGTTCAAAAACTTATAATAAGTACATGAAATATATAGATTAAAAGTATGTTATCATAACTTATAATTCCTGTATAAATATAAACTGGAGTTATAAAAAGGTAGGTAAGTATTTGGAAAAAGGCTATTTGACCAAGAATTATTAGATTACTTTTATATCAATCAGGAAAAGTCATTGTGAGTATTTTGTATGACAGGAAAGATGATATACTAGTTCATAGTAAAGTTATTATAGAAAGCACAAGTGGAAAAATAGAGCTTGTTTTTATTCATACTTTTGATTGTTCAAAAGTTGATACTATATTTAATCAATCTGATATAATAAATGAAATAACAATTATAAGTATACTTCAAATAAGTCATGCAAGTAGACTTCAAAGAGAGTTAATCATTATATCTCAGATTGCTTGTTTTCTAGGTTCAAAAGACATTTATCCTTTATTAAATAATATTATTTTTGTTATATAAATTATAGCTCATAAGCTTATAAAAATATCTGCCATATTCATTACAGAAAAGCCATTTACTCATATAAAGTCTATAACTTTTCAGTTTAAAACTCTCTCTATTCAGTTTCAAATGGCTCATCATATAATTAATCAAAAAGCTAAATCAATGGCTGGTTCTCTTTTCTTTCTCTCTTCTATAAAATAGAAATAAGTTATCATTATAATTAAAAAAATAGTAGCTATTTTTATATGTGGAATATTTATAGAAAAAGCTATACCATCGTTTTCTACATATTGTATATATAAAAAGTCTTTTACTATTATAAGCCTTTCCATAAAGTGTAGAGAAGCCATTTGCTTGCTTAATAAATCGATTGCAACAGTTCAAAGAAGTGTAAATATAAATAACATAATTAATTAGTAATTATAATAAAACTCATTTAACTATAGAATTTCTTTCAATCTTACCTTCTGTTACTTTAAAAGTAGATTGATCTGCTTCAATATAATTTTGCGTCCATCATTTCCACTTTATTTTTCAGTTTTCTTCTTTTATAGTTTCTATTAAAACTAAAAACTCTTTTCATATATTTCTTTCTATAAATTCGTCTCTTGTAGAATCTCAAATTTCTTCTAATGACCACATTCTATCTTTTTTTATTTTTTCATCAACTTGATTTGGGTATTTTCAAGCTGGAACAGATTCTCAAAGTGTATGAGCTGAGAAAGGGAATGCATGTATTTTTGTAATTAATCAGTCTTTTACTAGATTATAAGTATCTAAAAAATCCTCTTCTGTTTCTCAAGGAAATCATACAATTAAGTCTGCTCATATACTAACTTCTATATTATCTTCTCTTTTTATGTTTTTAGTTTTTTCTAAAAGTTCTCTCATGTATTTTCAGTCGTAATGTCTGTTCATTGATTTTAATATATTGCTAGATCATGACTGTACAGAGTAATGAAAGTGAGGATAAATCCTAGTATTTTTAAAAACTTCTAAACATCTTTCATCTATAAACTCAGGTCACATAGAGCTAATCCTTACTCTAGGAATAGAAGTTTTTTCAAGTATATAAGAAATAAGTTCTGCAAATCTTGATTTTCAGATTTCGTTTGTGTTTTCAAGTCACCAAGCTGAAAGATTTACTCAAGTTAAAACTACTTCTTTTCAACCTGACTTTTCAAATTCAAGAATTTCTTCAACTATATCTTCTTTATCTCTATAATAATGTCATCATCTTTTTTGGACAGTAAGACAAAAACTACAAAAACTATCACATCATCATTGGATAAGTAAAAATTTTTTTGTATAAATTTGAGGTATGTTTTTCAGTTTATCTTTTATATCTAATTTTTGAGTTTTTTCTTCTTTTGAGTTTTTAATTATCTTTTTTAATTCACTAGGTTTTTCATCTAGTATTTCGATTTTTCATTTTAGATACTCTATCTCTGGATATATATCAAAAAAGTCTTGTTGGGCATCTCATTTTTTAAAAGCTCAACATCAGCTTATGTATATTTTTTTATCATTCTGAATCTCAAGTAATGATAGATTTGGGTTCAGTCAATCATCATGAGATTTATAAAAAGAATCCTTGTTTGTTTCTCAATATATCTCTTTTGCTGTATCTTTTACAAACTTTAACCACTTTCTTTTAGCTTTATCTGTAACTACACAAGATGCAACAAAAATACCAGATTTATCCTTTAAATAATCTGATTTTAACCATTCATCTGTATAATATTTATTTACTTTACATCAAAATATTTTGTACTGCATTATTTTATATTGTTTATTTTCTAGTTTTTCTTATTATATGGCAAAATACTTTAATTAAAAATAAAAATAATCAAATGAATTTTGATAAAAAATTTAAAATTTGAATTGATGAAGCATGAAGATGACCATGGCTTTGAAGTGTGGTTGCGTGCAGTTTGTGCTTTAATCCAGAAAATATGCCTGAAAGTGAATTTCTATCACTTTTAAACGATTCTAAAAAACTTACAGAAAAGAAAAGGGAAGAGCTTTTTGATAAGCTTATAGAGTTTTCTATATGAGATAATCCAAAACTGTTTTTTTGAGTATGAGTTGTTGATAGTAACTTAATAGATGAGATAAACATAAAAAATGCAAATAGAGAAGCTATGAGAAGAAGTCTAGTTGAAATCCTTAGAAAAATTGATAATTCAAAAATAGGCTCTGTTCTTATAGATGGAAATGATAACTATACTTTTGAGGAACTCGAAAAAAAACCTATTTCTATAATAGGTGGTGATGCTAAAATTATTGAAATATCAGCTGCATCTATAATTGCAAAAGTATTCAGAGATAAACTTATGAGTCAGTATGCACTTATTTACCCAGATTTATGAATTGAAAATCACAAATGATATGGAACAAAAAAGCATAAAGAGTATTTAAAAGATAAATCAAAAATAACTTCTATACATAGAACTTCATATAAGCCTGTAAAAGAAGTTTTGAATGCAAAACCAAAACTTTTACTTCATATATGTTGTTGACCTGATGCTACTGTACCAATTATGGACTTGAAAAAAGATTATGAAGTTATATGTTTTTGGTATGACCCAAATATACAACCAAGAACAGAACACGATAAAAGATTTTGAGAACTAGTAAAAGTTTGTGATATAGAATGAGTTGAATATATAGAGGGGGAATATGATGTAGCCAACTTTTTTAATAGAATAAAGTGATTAGAACATACTCCTGAAAAATGAGAAAAATGCACTCATTGTTATGATATGAGACTAGAAAGAACAGCTCTAGAAGCTAGAAAACTAGGTATAAAATACTGGACTTCTACACTAAATACTTCTCCACATAAGGATCTCGATAAGATGTTTAATCTTTGAGATAAATGGTCAATTCAAGAGACTTTTGATAAAACAAAAAATGAAAACTTAAAAGATAAACTAGACTTTTTAAAGATAGCATTTAGAAAAAATAAGGGTTTTGAAAGAAGTGTAGAGTATACAACAAAACACGATATTTATAGACAAAACTATTGTGGTTGTATATATAGTGATACTTTTCCTTGATGAAAAGAACAATTTTTAGAAAAATTAAAAGAGAATAATGAAACAAGTATATAAAGATAAAATAGTAAACATAGAAAATACACCAATATTTGATAATAAGTTTTTATTTTCTTACCTAGATACTGATTATAGTTCTGAAAATATAGAAGTTTTTTATATTTCTGAACTTTTAAAAGAAAAAGAAAACACTGATCTTTTAAATAATCTCAATGGTAAATTTGCTATGTATAGTGAGGTTTATAGTCCAAAAGATGAACTAGAGATTTTTCAAAGTCTTTTTGATTCTGCTATCTCAAATAATAAAAAAATACATATAGTTTGAATAACTTTAAAAGAGGAGCTTGATATTTTGGAGGATTATTATACAAAACTATGATTTCTAAGAGAAGATGTTAATTGCTTTGTTCCTGATTTTAAAAAAGCTCTAGTTACTGTTAGTGTAAATATAGAAAATCTTATATGGAGATGAAGTGATTATAAAGCTAATTGAAAAAATATATTTTTTGTGCCACCTGTAAGAGAATCATGACAAAATAAAGCCATGTTTAAGTGAATAAATAGATGAAGTATAGCTTCTATTTTTATCAAAAATTTTGATGAAAAAAATATAGATTTTTTATCAAATACCATAAAATCTGAACAAATACTAGCTTTAACTTTTGCATGTGTACTAAAATATAATTTAGAAGAAATAGGATTTTCTTGAATAAATA
>JAAZVM010000003.1 GCA_018623505.1 Patescibacteria group bacterium
AAAATTAAAGTTTATTTTTCCACTTTTTTTTATATAATCAGATAAATTTATAAATTATAAATACATATGGAATCTAAATTGAAAATAGAATTAATTAAGCTTATAAAAGAAAAATACGATATAGTTTTAGAAGATATCTCATTAAGAGAGCCTCCTAAAAAAGAATTATGAGATTATAGTTTTAACTGTGGTATACTTTCTAGAGACCTAAAAAAATCACCAGCTATGATTGCTGATGATTTACTTTATAGTATTTCAGATTTAGACTTAGTTTCATCTGTTACAAATGAAAATGGTTTTATAAATATATTTTTAGATAAATCTATATTTACAAAAAGTTTTGAAGATTTTTCGTATAATTTTTCAAACTCAAAAGATTATTTAAATGTATGAAATAATGAAAAAATTATAATAGACTATATATGAGCAAATGTATGAAAACCGCTTCATATAGGTCATATGTGTACACCAAATCAAGGTCAGGTTATTATAAATCTTTATAAAAAACTTTGATATGATGTTATCTCTGATAGTCATATAGGGGATTGGTGAATTATATTTGGTAAGCTTATAACTGCTTATAAAAAATGGTGAGATGAAGATAAACTAAAAAATGATGCTGTTGATTATCTTTTAGAGCTTTATGTGAAAATAACTAAAGAAATAGAACTTGATAAATCCTGAGATTTAGAAGAACAAACTAGAAATGAATTTAAGCTTCTTTCAGAGTGAAATAATGAATCTATAAAACTTTGGTCAGTTTTTACAAAGTATTCTATTGAGGCGATGAATAAAATACTTGAAAGATTAAATGTAAAACCAGATTTCAATATAGGTGAAAGTTTTTATGAAGGTCTTTGATTACCAAAAATGGAAAATTATCCAGATTTGAGATATGACATGAAAACTATAGTTTCAGAATTGTTGTCTAAATCAATTGCTACAAAAAATGAAGATAACAGTGTTTGAGTTATATTTGATGAAAACTTAAAAATACCAAGTTGTATACTTAGAAAAAGAGATGCTACTCATGGATATCTAGCTAGTGATTTAGCATCTGTGAAGTATAGAATGGAAAATTGGTCTCCAGATAAGATTATATATTTTATAGATGTAAGACAAAAATTACATCTAGAACAAGTTTTTGAAATATCAAAAAATGCTTGATGGTTAAAAAGAGAAGGGAAAAGGGATACCTTTTTATTTCATGCTTATAATTGATTTATATCATGAAAAGAGTGAGCATTCTCAACTAGACATGGTAATATAATAAAACTTTGAGACTTACTAGATGAAGCAGAAAATAGAGCAAAAAAACTTATACTTGAAAAAAGAGATGATTTTTCTGAAGAAGAGTTAAAAGAATTATCAAATATAATTGGTATTTGAGCTATAAAATATGGTTATCTAAAAAAATCTAGAGAAACTGATGTGATTTTTGATTGGGATGAGTTTATGACTTTTGAGTGAAATAGTGGTCCATATATACAATATGCTTATGTAAGATCTTTAAATATTCTTAAAAAATCATGAATTTCTGATTTTACTTACAGTTTAGAATCAAACTTTGAATTACAAGAAGAGCTTGACTTAGTTAAAGAGTTAAGTAACTATAAAGATGTTTTATTGCAAACTGCTGAAAAAAATATGCCACATATACTTTGTAAATATGCTTATGATTTAACTAAAACTTTCAGTAGTTTTTATAATAATGTGCATATATTAAACGAAGAAGATGAATCAAAAAAACTTTCAAGGTTAAAGCTTGTTTATATTTTTTCTTTGCTATTAAAAGATGCTTTTAGTATATTATCAATTGATATGCCAGAAAAAATGTAAAAATAAAAAACCGCATAGCGGTTTTATTGTTTTGACTTGCAGAACACAATGATAAGAGTTTTTGCCTTTTGAGCCCAACTCACCCCAAAATAACTATCCTGTTATCTGATTACCAATAACTTTAGAATAATATGTCATAAATGACTATTCATCAGTTTACTATAAAGGTCTTTTTTCTTTATAGCAGGCCTGCAAGTGAAAGCTAATTTATTTATTTTTATTTTTAAGTCAAAACTTTTTATTAAGATTTTATTAATATGGTTGATTACAATAATTTTTCAAAAACATTTTCTAGTAGTAGAAAAAACATGAAATGGGAAGAAATAGATTATTTCCTTTCTTTTTTAGAGTGAAAAAAGGGTTTTTCTATACTTGATATATGATGTGGTAATGGTAGGTTGCTTAGTCATTTAAAAGATAAAGATATTTCATATAAAGATTATTTATGAGTTGATTTGAGTGAATGACTTTTAGAAGAAGCTAGTTTAATCCATCCTGAAGCTAGATTTTTACATCTTAATATGCTAGATATAGATAAAGTTTCAGATAAATTTGATTATGTTTTTATGATAGCAAGTTTTCATCATCTTGATACTTTAGAAAAAAGAAAACAATTTTTAGATAAATTAAAAAATGTTTTAAATAAAAACTCTACAATTTTTATGACTAATTGGTCACTAGAAAGTAAGCTTAATAAAGAAAAATATAATACATCTAAAATAAAAGATTCAGAAAATGAGTTTTGATGAAAAGATTTTGATATAAAGATATGAGAGTTTAGTAGATATTACCATTGTTTTTCTATTGAAGAGTTAGAGTATTTATTTAATAATTCAAACTTTGAAATAATTGAAAATAGAGAGTTTGAAAATAATAGAAACTTTATAAGTATAATCAAATAAAAAACTTAAGAATATTTCTTAAGTTTTTTTATTAAAAGTTAACAGGATATGGAACTCATTGATTTGGATTTGTAGAATCACTACTTGATATATCTTGATTATCTGTAAGTATAACTGTTCAGCTTCAGATTAAAGTTTTAGGACAGTTTGCTTTATCATCATAACAAGATTGTTCATCGTAATCTCAAACAATTTTTGTTATATATTCATCACTTCATTCCTTTTTTATTGTATATGCTATATTATAATAAGTAGCATTTTTATTATCTGTTCACCATGTAGTATCAGATGTAAATGGTTTTTTGAAAGTTGCATATACATATCTACCAATACCTGAATCTATCATTTTGTTACTTCAAACTTTTATATCTCAAAGTTCTGGGTCGTATAGATCTTTTGTTAAGTATTGTTTACCTAAAGTATTTTGTGATATTGTACCTTTTGCTCATATTTGTTTAGCTGTCCATGCTCAAGTACCAAATACTCTACCTCAACCATTTGCTGAATTTATTGATGAAATTTCTTCACCACTTTTATTAACAGAAATTGTGTTTGATGCTGTTGCTGTTGTTCAAGTATATCACCACATATTTAAAGATGAATCATAACTATCAGTTGGTGGATAATAATTTTTATCAGATTTGTATTGTTGAAGAGAACTTTCTATAGTAGAAACATCTTGTATTTTTCTACCTGAAACAGCTTTTCATACAGCTGAACCAAAGTTTTGGTATGCTACTACTGATATGATAGCAAGTATACTTATAACCACCAAAAGTTCTACAAGAGTAAAAGCTTTATTTTTTGTATAATTCATAAAATATTTATTAAGTTTTAAATAAACAATTGTATAATATTATTTTTTGAAAATAAGACAAATTAATATTTACAAAATAGATATATTTTATATTATATTTGTTATAATTATATCTATAGAAAAAATATGGAAAATAAAAACGAAACACCAGAAAATATATATGAAAAATCAGAAAAAAAAGTTGATCAGATTATAAAAAAAGCTTCATTGTATATGAAGGGATTAAATCCTTTATATATTTCTCAGGAAATAAATAAGGCTTATATTTATTCTAGAGATGCTCATGAGTGACAGTTTAGACATTCTTGAGAACCATATATTATTCATCCAGTTGAGGCTACAGAGATTCTATTGGATTTGAAACCTGATATTTTTACTATACAAGCTTGTCTTTTACATGATGTTATTGAAGATACTGAAAGAGAGGCAATTGATATAGAAAAAGAATTCTGAAAAGAAGTGGCTTTTTTATGCGAATGACTAGCTAAGTTATCAAAGATAAAATACAAATGACAGGAAAGGGATATTTGAAGTCTTAGGAAGATGTTTGTAGCTATGGCAGAAGACTTAAGGGTGATTTTTGTTAAGCTATCAGATAGATTACATAACATGAGAACTCTTAAGTATCATCCAAAAAAAGAAAAAAGAGAAAAAATAGCACTAGAAACTCTAAATATATTTACCCCTATAGCAGATAGATTATGATTATATAATTTGAAAAATTCTTTGGAAGAAGAATGTTTTAAAATACTTGATCCTAAAAAATATAAAACTTTAAAAAAAGAATTAAGAGATTTAGAGCCTCAAAGAAAAGCTTTTGTTAAAAATGTTAAAAAAGAAATAGTTGATCTTTTAAAATGAGAACTTACATGATTTCAAGTAGATTACAGGGTAAAATCAATATATTCTATCCATAAAAAATTATTAAAAAAAGAACTTAATCATGCAAGTGATTTATTTGATATATTTGGTATTAGAATAATTGTAAATACCGAAGCAGAGTGTTATAAAGTTTTATGAATTATACATAATAATTGGACACCACTACCTAAGAGATTTAAGGATTATATTGCCTTACCAAAACCAAACTGATATAAAAGTTTACATACAAATGTAATGTGAATATTTAAAGCAGATAGGAAACAGCCAACTGAAATTCAGATTAAAACATATAAGATGAAGGAGTATTCTGATATATGAGTTGCAGCTCATTTTGAATATAAGGAAAAATGAAGTATTATCTCTACTGATGTAGACTGGGTTAAGGAATTAAAAGATTTAGTTGATAATCTTCAAGATAATGATTTTGTATGATCATTAAAATTGGATTTCTTTAAAGATAGGATTTTTGTTTTTACTCCAAAGTGAGACTATGTAAATCTTCCTTCTGGTTCTACTCCAATTGATTTTGCATACTCTCTTCATACAGATTTATGAGATCATATAACAATTGCTAAAGTAAATCGTGCTGTTTATCCATTAGATAGGGAGTTGCATAACTGAGATGTAGTTGAAATAATTATAGATAAAAATAAAAAACCAAATCCTTTTCGGATATCTTTTGTTAAAACTGTAAAAGCAAAAAATAGGATAAAATTATCTCTTAAAAAAGAAGATAAAGAACTTCATAAAGAAAGGTGAAAGGAGATAATGAGTAAATATCTTGAAAAAGCATGATTATGAAAATTTGATAAAGATTTAAGTATTTTAAAGATTTTAGATTCTAAAACACTTAGTTTAGATGAAAGATACTCTTTACTTGAACAAGTTTGAAATTTTTCCCTTCCTCCATCTTCTTTGATTAAAAGAATTATTAAATCTTTACCAGATTGAAAAGTAATAAATAATGATAATAAAGAAGAAGATGAAGTTGTTGAGTTATTGAAAGATGAAACAGAAGAAAAGATAATTAAATCAAATATCGTTGATAATAAAAATAATAAAAAAAATCTAATTATATGATGAGAAACATGATTAGATTATAAATTGTGTTATTGTTCAAGAAGGAAGTTAACTAACGATATAGTTGCTCATATAAATAATAAATGATCTATTACAATTCATAGAAGAAGTTGTAAAATATTAGATACAGTAAATAAAGATAGATTATTATCTGCTTATATTGACGGTGAAAATGAAGATTATTTACTTGTTAATATAAGACTGTTGGTTGAAAATAAGATTTGAGTATTAAAAAATTTATCTGAAATAATTTTTTCTATGTGAATAAATGTGGAATGAATAAATACTAAAAAAATATGAAATAGTCAAACTGAAATCATACTAGAGCTTAGTATATTTGATTATGATTATTTACTTATAGATAGATTTATAGAAAGAGTAAAAATTTATTTTAAAGACAAGCTTTTAAATTTGGATCTTTGAAAAATAGAAAAGAAATAAAAAAAAGAAAACTTTTAAAAGTTTTCTTTTTTTTATTTTCTTAATTTTAATTTTTCTATAACTTCGTTATATTTTTCAACATTTTTACTTTTTAAGTAAGCTAATAATTTTCTTCTTTTAGCTACCATCATAAGTATACCTCTTCTTGAGTGGTTATCTTTTTTGTGTTCTAATAAATGTTCTTTTAAATTTTCAATTTTAGCTGTTAAGATAGCTACTTGAACTTCTGGTGAACCAGTATCACCTTTTTTGTTTGCAAAATCTGATATGATTTGGCTTTTAACTTCTTTGTTAACTGTCATGTCGTATTTTTACGAAAATAAAATTTTATCAGTTTACCAGAAAATACACCAGAAAACTGACTTTTGGATTATATAAAGATTTTTTTTATTTGCAAATAAAAACATTTATATTGATATATGTCATTATTTTTGTATTATATCTAAAATATATTTTAGTGCCATTTTATGAAAATATTCAAAGATTTTTATTTTGAAAAATATGAGTTTGATTTAGAAGAAAAAAAAGCTTATTTTTATTATAGTTTTGATGAAAAATATAATTTCCAGGAAGTTATTGATTTCTCATCTGAATTATTTAATTTTAGGAAAGATTTAGATTTTTCTGTTTTAGATAATCTACTTTTTCATCTTCATATAGCCTTATGAATAAGTTATTATAAAGCATTTCCTACAAAAAACCTATTTATAAAATCTGGTTTTTTAAATGATGAACAAATATCTTTTTGGAAAAAGTTTTACATAAACTGATTGTGAGAGTTTTTATATAAAAATAATATAAGTCATATATGACTTTTTAACTTTTTAAATCAAGGTTGAATTGAAAAAAATAAAAAAGAATTTAAACTTTCAAACAAAGCTTTAATTCCAATTTGATGATGAAAAGATTCTTTAGTTAGTATTGATTTATTTAAAAAAAATAAACTTGATTTTGATTTATATGTTTTTTGAAAGTTAGATAAAATAAAAGAGTCTTGTGCAGATATAATTTGAAAAGATATACTTTTAACTAAAAGAAAAATATCTGATAATTTATTGAGACTAAATGAATTATGAAATTATAACTGACATGTTCCTATAACTTGAATAATTTCTTTTTCAATGCTTGTTGTATGATATCTATATGATTATAGATATCTTGTATTATCAAATGAAAAGTCTGCAAATAGTGAGAATAGACTTTTTAATTGATTAAAAGTTAATCATCAATACTCAAAAAGTTTAGAGTATGAAAAAGGCCTATCTTTATATATAGAAAAATACATAAGTTCTGACTTAAAGTATTTCTCGCTTTTAAGATGATTTTATGAAGTAAAAATTGCTAAATATTTTTCAGAAAATTGCCTAGATTTTTTTAAAGTTTTTTCTAGTTGTAATAATAATTTTCAAATAGATGAAACAAAGAGATTAAATTGAACTTTGTGGTGTAATAACTGTCCTAAATGTGCTTTTGTATTTTCTATATTAAGACCTTATTTAACAACAAATGATATTAATTTAATTTTTTGAGAAGACTTATTTTTAAAAGACGAATTGTATAACACTTTTGTAGATTTACTGTGATATTGAGAAGGGAAACCTTTTGAGTGTGTTTGAGAGGAAGAAGAGGTAGTTTTCTGAATATATAAGTCACTTAATTTTTATAATTGAAGCTCAAGAATTATAAATTTTTTCTTGACTAATATAAAACCAAAGTTTACAGATTTGTATTTTAATAATCTAGAAAAAAAGTTTGATACAATTTATGATGAAACTATAATTCCAATTGAAATTAAAGATAAAATACTAAACATTAAAAATGAAAAAAAATTATAATATAAAAAATATATTTTCCAGAAGAAATATTGATTTGATTATAAAAAGATGGACGAGATTAAATACTATAATTTTATTTTTTTCTCTTTTTCTTTTTGTAATTATAAAGCAACTTTTTTCCTATACTGTTTTAAATTATGAGTTTTATAACTGACTTGCTGACTCTCAACAAATAGGGAAGGTTACATTACCTGTAAATAGGTGAGCTATATATTCATGATGAGAAAGATGAATCATTTTATGAACATCTTTAAATTTATATGATTTAGCAATTGACCCACAATCTATTTGAGATAAGTCTAAATTAAGTGAATTTTTAGTCGATATAATTTATACAGAAACTTGTGAGAATTATAGTTTTTCTAAGTGTGAATCAAATATATTAAAATATTTAAGATTATTAGAAATAGAATGATTTTCAAATGAAGAAAACTATATTAAAGATATTTTGATGGATAAAATAGTTGATAAACTATCTCAGACTAAAGTAACAAGTGTACTTATTGATAAGGAACTTGATCCTAATCAGATTAACAGTGTAGCTTTCTTGTGACTTAGATGACTTTATCCTTCATGAAAATATTTATATGTTAATCCAGAAGAGTTTGATTCTAATGATTATAATATAAAAAATCTTTCAAAAATTATAAATGTAAATGAAGAAAGATTGAAGTTTCTTACAAAAAAAAGAGATTTAAGATATATACCTATAATTAATAAATTATCTATTGATTCTTCAGAATATATTAAAAAATATATAGAAGATGAAAAAGATGCTGTTATAAAATGACTTATATCAAAAGATAAATCAATTTATTCTTTTTTTATACTTACTCCTAAGCCAAATAGATTTTATTCTGAATGAAATCTTGCATCTCAAGTTATATGATTCGTTGATAATAATTGAGAATGACACTACGGTATTGAATGATTTTTTAATGATATTCTTAGATGAAATAACTGAGAAATCGTCTCAAAACTTGATGTAAATGGTAAGATTTTAGACCCTATATCTATAAATAATGATAATATAATTTGAGAATGAGTAAAAATAACTACTACTATTGATAGAAATATTCAAAGTAAAGTAGAGCAGATTCTCGAAGCGTGAGTTAAAAAATATAGAGCAAATAAGGGGACAGTTGTTGTTATGAATCCAAAAACATGAGATATAATTTCTATGGCTAATTATCCAAGTTTTGACTTAAATAATTATTGAGATGTATATGAGCTTGAAAAAGTTAAATACTCAAAATACCCAAACCCAGAAACTGACTTATTGGGGATGCCTATATTTACAGAGGATAATGAAAATGGTCAAAAGTTTATCTATGATAATAAAGAGATATTTTTAAGAGAAGTTGAGAGGGAAGAGCTTTGAAATATGGCTTTAGTTAAATATAAATATAAAAATGATTTTTGAGCTCAAGTTTATAGAAATGATGCTATTTCTTCACTTTATGAACCAGGTTCTGTTATGAAATCTATAACTGTTGCTATATGACTTGATTCTATGGAAATAGATGATAATGATACATATGAAGATAAATGATCTTTGAAAATTGATACATTTGAGATTAAAAACGTTAGTGATGAGTGTCTTTGATTGCATACATTTGGTCACGCATTAAATTATTCATGTAATGTATGAATGATTAGAATAGTTCAAAGACTTTGAAAAACTATTATGCATCAATACTTAGAAGACTTTTGATTTTGAGATATAACTTGAATAGATTTACAATGAGAAGTTTATTCTAAGTTAGAACCATGGGAAACTTGGTCAACTGCAAAACTTTTAACAAATAGTTACTGATTGTGAGTCTCTGTTACACCTTTACAAATGGCTTCTGCTTACAGTGTATTAGCAAATGGTTGAATTTATGTTAAACCAAAAATTATTGATCAAATCAGGTATCCAGATGGAAGATCTGTAAAATATAAAACAGAAGAAATTAGAAGAGTTATAAAAGAAACAACTTCAAAAACTATTACTAAAATGCTTCTGGATTCTACAGTCAATTGAGTAGCGAAAACTGGTAGTGTACCATGATACTCTATAGCCGGTAAAACCTGAACATCTCAGATAGCTTACAAAGGAAAATATGAAACTTGAGTTGGTTCTACGGTTTGATCTTTTGCATGATATGGTCCAGTGGAAGATCCAAGATTTGTTATAATAGTTAAGTTAGAGAGACCAAGAACAAGTGAGTATGGTTGATCTACTTCAGCTTATATATTTAAAGATATTGCTAGTTATCTTTTTGATTATTATAAGATACCAAAAAAAGAAATAAAATAAAAAACAGCTTTAGCTGTTTTTTATTTTATTTCTTTTTTCTTCATAAAGTTGCAGTATTTCAATCAAGAGGAGATAGTCATTTATTAACTAATTCTAATATTTTCAATATAGATATTTTAATACTTGAACTATTTTGATTTCCTGATATATTTGATCCTTTATCTACTCAAGATTGATTAGTTTCTATATCAATGTTTCATCACATATAATTATTTTTATCATATAATACAAAGACAATAATTTTATAAAATTATTGTCTTTGTTTTTGTTTTTTACATGGTGCCGAGAGGCGGATTTGAACCACCGACACAGGGCTTTTCAGGCCCCTGCTCTACCCCTGAGCTACCCCGGCTTGCTTAGTGCCCAAGTATTATATAAAAAAAAATCAATATGCAAATCTTTTTTTAACTTTTTTTGTAAAATCTCAGATATTATATATAATTAGCAAGCTTTAAAAAATAAACTTACAAAATGAAAATAAAAGTTTGTACATGAAAGATGTGTAGTGAAAGATTTTCATCTTACATAATCGATAGACTTAAAAATGACAAAGATAGATTTAATCTTGATACTCTAGAAATTGAAGAATCACTATGTATGTGAGAATGTAAAAAATGACCAAATGTCGTAATCGATTGAGAAAAACACAACTCATGTTCGCCTACAAAAGTAAGTGATATTTTATTTAAAAAGATTAAAAATAATAATGCAAATAACTAATACAAAAACAAGAAAAATTGAAGAATTTAAACCTCTAAGCAGTAGAGAAGTAAAAGTTTATTATTGTGGACCTACTGTTTATAACTATGCTCATATATGAAACCTAAAGACATTTGTTGTTGAAGATATGGTTGTAAAAACTCTTAGATTTTTGGGTTACAATGTAAAAACAGTTATGAATATAACTGATGTTGATGATAAGACTATTAGAGATTCTATGGCTGCCTGAGAAAAACTTTTAGATTTTACTAAAAAGTATACAGATATATTTTTAAAAGATTTATCGAAACTAAATATAACTCCAGCAGACCATATAGTACCAGTTACAACACTTGTACCAGAAATGGTTAGGATGATTCAAACTATGATAAATAGAAAAAATGCTTATTTATGAGAAGATTGAAGTATTTATTTCGATGTTAAATCATATAAAAAATATGGTAATCTAGCTTGAATAGATATGTGTAATTGTAATTTAAAAGCATGAGCAAGAGTAGATAATGATGAATATGATAAAGAAAATGTAGCTGATTTTGTACTTTGGAAATCATGGAAAGAATCTGATTGAGAAAATTTTTGGGAAGAAGAATTTACTATAAACTGAGATAAAAATGTTTTAAAATGAAGACCAGGTTGGCATATAGAGTGTAGTGCTTGTAATATGAAATATCACTGAGCACAAATTGATATCCATATGGGCTGAGTTGATCTTATATTTCCACATCATCAAAATGAAATAGCTCAAACAGAAGCTTGTACAAGAAAGGAGTTTTCAAAATACTGGATTCACTCAGGTCACATTACTGTTGATGGTAAAAAGATGTCTAAATCACTTAACAATTTTTATACATTAAATGATATAGAAGAAAAATATAGTTCTTATAATAAATCGGTTCTTTATAGAGCTATTAGGCTTGGATTTTTAAATGCAAAGTATAACTCAAACATAGATTTTTCTTTTGAAAAACTAGAATCAAATATAAATGTAATTAATTCAATTGATGAGCTTGTTAAAAATATAAATAGGCAAATAGAAACTTCAGAAAATTTCGCAGTTGTTTCTAGAGATTTTAGTGATGCCTTACAAGATTATATTTCAGAGTATATGTATTACCTGGAAGATGATTTCAATATGCCTGAAGCAATTGTTGTTTTCCATAATTTTATAAAATTTGTAAACACTGGTCTTAGAGAAAATCTTTTCTCAGTTTGAGAACTTTCAGCTATAAATGATATGCTTAGAACTTTTGATCAAGTGCTTTCTATAGTTGATTTTGAAGTATTAAATGAAGAAGATACTCCAGAAGAAATAAATCAGATTTTCGAAAAAAGAAATAAAGCAAAAACAGATAAAGACTTTACTTTAGCAGATAAATATAGAGAGGAATTAATTTCCCTTTGATATAAAATAATTGATTCAAGAGATTGAAGTTTTTTAGAAAAAATTAATTAATAAAAATAAATAATGAACGAAATTTATTATATACTATTATGATTACTTATATTTGAATTTGTATTTTCAAAAGTACTTTCATATTTAAATACTACAAAATGGTCTGATAAACTACCCAAAGAACTATCAGATATATATGATGAAAAAAAGTATAAAAAATCAATGAAGTATGAAAAAACTAAGTTTAAGTTTTCCACTTTTTCAAGTATAATTACTTTTGTAGTTATTTTTTCAATTGTTGCTTTTGGTTGATTTGGCTATTTATATAACTGTATAACAACTTATACTGATAATATAATTTTACAAAATTTATACTTTTTCTGAATTTTAGCATTTTTACAAAGTATATTTTGATTACCTTTTTCTTATTACTCTACTTTTGTGATAGAAGAAAAGTTTGGTTTCAATAAAATGACAAAAAAGTTATTTTTCTTTGATTATATTAAATCACTTTTACTTAGTTTTATAATAGGTTGAATAATTCTTTCACTTATTGTTTGGATTTTTACTATTGCAGGAAGTCTATTTTGGTTATACTCTTGGATACTTGTAACTATATTTTCAATCTTTATGATGATGTTTTATAGTTCTGTAATAGTTCCAATTTTCAATAAACAAACTCCACTTTGAAAATGAAAACTTAGAGATGATATAGAATCATTTGCTAAAAAAGTATGATTTAAGCTTGATAATATATATGTAATAGATGGAAGTAAGAGATCTTCAAAAGCTAATGCATACTTTGCTTGATTTGGTCCTAAAAAAAGAATTGTCTTATATGATACACTAATAAATGATTTAACAAATAATGAATTAGTAGCTGTATTAGCTCATGAGATAGGTCATTACAAGAAAAAACATACTATACAAATGCTTAGTTTTTCTATAGTACAAACTTGAGTTATATTTTTCCTACTTGGACTTTCTCTTAATTATGAGATTTTTTCTCTAGCATTATGATGAAATGATATAAGTTTTGCATTATGACTTATAGCTTTCTCTATATTATTTTCTCCTTTATCACTTATTTTATGAATTTTTTCTAGCATTTTATCTAGAAAAAATGAGTATGAAGCAGATAATTATGCAGTTACTCATTATAAATGAGATAAATTAAAATCTGCACTTATAAAATTAAGTAGAAATAATCTATCAAATCTAAAACCACATTCAGCTTATGAGTTTGTTTATTATAGTCATCCTACTGTATTAAAAAGATTAAAAGCTATTGATAAAACAAAAAAAGGTTAATTATTAACCTTTTTTTGTTTGTAAATGAAATTATGATATAATTATTTAAATATTTTATATAAAAACTAAATGCTAAAAGATTTATTTAAATTTACTAAAGATAAAAGTAATTGAGTTGAAAATATCTTAGATGATCCAAATTCAAAAATTGGTAATTTTTTGGATTGATTTATTTTATCTCTAGTTTTACTATTTCCATTTGCTTTAATCTTTGAAAGTTTTTGAAATAATGCAATAAATTATCATATACCACTTTTTGCTTTTGAAGCTTTTATCTCTATAGTTTTTGCTTTAGAGTATATTTATCGTTTTATAAAAACTAGAAAAAAAATAAACTTTTTTATTAATCCTATGAGGATTATAGACTTGCTTTCATTTTTACCTTTCTTTTTAGGTTTTATCGCTTGATGAGAATTCCTAGTTGTACTAAGAATTTTAAGAGTACTTAGAGTTCTCAGACTTGTTAAAAGGATACCTTTAACAGCTTGATTTATAAAAGCATTAAATAATTATAAAGATGAATATCTTGCAGTTTTTACTCTTTATATAGTTATACTTTTCTTGGGGTCATTTTTTGTTTACTTTGCTGAAAGATGAGTTAGTGGAACTACTTTTACAAATATAGCAGAAGCTTTATGGTGGTGACTTGTAACAACTACAACTGTTGGTTATGGAGATATGGCACCTGTTACTAGTTTATGAAAGTTTATATGAAGTTTTTTGGTTTTTCTTTGACCTGTTCTATGATGATTAATCTCTGCGGTTACTATTATGGTATTTATGGAGACATCAAGGAATCATGATTTAATCCACTCAAGAAAACTTAGACAATGTGTAAAGTGTAAAAGTATAAATCCAAAAGAAGCAAATTATTGTATGAAGTGTTGAGAAGAACTTCAAAAGCCTTGAATAATTAGTGAAATAATAGGGAAGAATTTATAGTTAAAAAGACGATTAATCGTCTTTTTTCTTTACAAAAAATTTAATAACTATAAAATAAAGTTCAAAATTAAAATAAATTAATTAAAAAAAATAAATGAAAGAAAAATTTTATATAACTACTCCTATTTATTATTGAAATGGTATTCCTCATGTATGACACTTTTATACTTCTTGTATAGCAAATGTAATATATAAGTACAATAAAATATATTGAAAAGATTCTAGGTTTACAACAGGTATAGATGAAAACAGTCAAAAAGCTGTTATAAAAGCAAATGAAGCAGGTATGGAAGTTATGGATTATCTTGATTCTATGGCAATTGAGCATAAAAAAGTATGGGATTATTTTAATTTTGATTATACAGATTTTATAAGAACTACATCAGAAAGACATCATAAAGTTGTAAGAGAAGTATTACAACACTGTTTTGATAAATGAGATATCTATGAGTGAGAATACGAAGGTATGTACTGTGTATGATGTGAAAGTTTTAAAAAAGATGAAGACTTAGTTTTTAGAAATAAAACCACAAATGAAACTTTTCCAATCTCAGATAAAGTAAAAGAAAGTGATAATATAGAAAAAGTATGTCCTGATCATCTTAAAAAACCTGATACTATAAAAGAAAAAAATTATTTTTTCCGTCTTACAAAGTACCAAACTTGGTTAGAAGAATTTTATCAAAAAAATCCTAAATTTGTAAATCCAGATTTTAGATACAATGAAGTAAAAGCTTTTGTTTCAAGATGATTAGAAGATTTTTCAATTTCTAGAGAAACAAATACTTTTGGTATAAAACTTCCATTTGATGATAATCAAGTTACTTATGTATGGTTTGATGCATTGTTTAATTATTATACAAGTTGTAAATATAGTAGAGCTTGAAATAAAGAAAATACTGATTTTGTAGATGAGTCAGATTTCTGGATAAAAAAAGATAATAACTCATTAAAAGTTCTTCACTGTATTGGTAAGGATATTATGAGATTTCATGCTATTTTTTGGCCAGCTATGCTTGCTTCATACTTTGATTTATGAAAAGAGATAGATTGAGTGCTGCACTTTGATGAGGAAAAAGATTTTTCTTATCTTCCAGACGAGATTTTAACTTGAGGTTATTTTACTGTAGACTGACAAAAGATGAGTAAAACAATTGGTAATGTAATAGAGCCAATTTCATATAGTGAAAAATACAATAAAGAGCTACTTACTCTATATATGCTTTCAGCCTTTACAATATGAAGAGATTGAGATTATGATAGAAAAGATGCTATTTTAACTTACAATGCAAAACTAGCAAATAATTTCTGAAATCTGCTTAATAGAGCTGTTGTTTTAACTATGAAACTAGATTTAGAAAATGGTTTATATTCAGATATATATGAAAATTGATATTCTAGTTTTTATGATCAATCTCAATTAAATTATAATAATAATCCTTTTGAATGAGATATACAATGAAGTATAAAATTTTATAATGAAGAATATTCAAAATATTTATCGAACTATAATTTAAAAGACTCACTAGACTTATCTTTTAAATTTCTTGATGAATTAAATAACTTCGTCACAAAAAAAGAACCATGGACCCTTATGAAAGATGACTCTAAAATAGAAGAAGTAAAACAAATACTTTATACTATTTGTGAATGATTAAGGCAAGTTTCTATGAATCTTTATCCTTTTTTTCCAGAAAAAATGTCAGAAGTTTTTACTTCTTTAGGATTAGTTGGATATGCTGAAAAATTAGAAAGTTGAGAATTTGAAGCTTTAAGAGTAGAAAAAGTTATATATGATATAAAAGAAAAAGCACCTATTTTATTTGAAAAATTTGATTTAGAATAATATGATAACTATAAAAAATGCATCTTGAGAAGTTATAAAAACTATTGATTCTGACCTAAATAAAACACTTTTAAAACAACTTGAAGCAGAGTGAATACAACTTGCAGCAGCTTGTTATACAGGTATATGTTGAGCATGTATGTGTGAAATCGAATCCTGAGAAGAAAACGTAAACAAAAGCTTTAGATGAGAACCATGATTTCCGCTTTGAGATGAAGAAGTTATGACTTGTATAGCTGGTGTAAAAAACACAGAAAAAGATATAGTTTTAAAAACTATTTATTAAAAAATATATATT
>JAAZVM010000046.1 GCA_018623505.1 Patescibacteria group bacterium
AATTATGTTTATGTCTTTTGATTATTTTGAAAGTAGAGAAAGTTCTGAAGGTGGATTATGAGATATTGAATTAACTAGTTGTGATTTAGGAATTAATCAAGATGTATTAAATATATTAGAAGATATTAGTTCTCACAGAAATGATATTTTGATTAAATTGAATGGATACTTTAAATCTATTTGATTAAATCTAGAAATTTCAGATTCTTCATTTTTAGATTGAACTGCTAGGTTTTTCCAATCAAATAGAAAACTAAAATGAAATAAAATAAAAACTGACTTTTGATTTTTTGATTTTACAAATATAAAGTACTTTTTAGCCTGACCTTATGAAGGCAATTTAGAAAGAATAAAAAAAACTAATTTTTTTATTAATTAATGAAGAAGTTTATTTAACTATAATATGATGAAATTTATATGTTTGTAAAAAAACAATAAATTCTATATATACAAACCCGAATGATATTTTAAATTTATCAGAGTTTTCAGTAGAAGATGTTCAGTATAGACTTTTATGATTAGAAAATAGTTATATACCATGAGAAAAAAATACATCAGATGAAGAACAAGAGGATTCTTCTAAAATACTAAATTCTATTATTCACTAAACATATTATTTTATAATATGTTTTTCTTTTTCTTCAAATTGATTATTTATAAAAAATCTATATATTGTATACGTTTTAAAATCAAAAATTTTCAATGAAAAAAATAACTAAATGCGTGATTCCAGCTGCTGGTATGTGAACTAGATTTTTACCTGCTACAAAAGCACTTCCAAAAGAGATGTTTCCCATTATAGATAAACCTGTTATGCAACTTTTAGTAGAAGAAGCAATAAGTGCTTGATGTACTGATATCATAATAGTTACATGAAGAAGTAAGAGGGCAATAGAAGATCACTTTGATTCAAATCCAGAACTAGAGTCTAGGCTAGATGCTTCTGGTAAGTTTGATTATCTTAAAAAAGTAAAATGACTAAACTCTATGGCAAATATAGTTTATGTAAGGCAACCTTATCCAAAAGGTGATTGACATGCTATACTTAGAACTAAAAATCTTATATGAGACGAACCTTTTTTAGTACTTTTTTGAGATGATATTGTTGATAATGAAAAAACAGCAGCAATGCAATTGATAGAAAATTTTGAAGAAAAAAGCTCTTGTATAATTTCTACTGTAAAAGTAAGCGATGAAGAAGTTTCTAGTTGTGGTATAATAGAAAGTTTAGATTCTAATCTTGATATAGTAAAAGTAGATAAATTCTTAGAAAAACCAAAACCAAATCAAACTTCTTCGAGAAGATGAGTTATAGGTAAATATGTTTTGACTCCAGATATTTTTTCTTATCTTGAAAAATCAACTTCTTGATCAGGGGATTGAGAGATAAGACTTGCTGATGCTTTTGAGCTTATGAGAAAAGAAAAAGAAGTATATGGTTTAGATATAAAATGAACTAGATATGATACTTGAAGTAAGATCTGATTATTAAAAGCTACAATAGCTTATGGTTTAAAACATTCTGAATTAAAAGACGATTTAATTGATTATATTAAATCATTAGATATAAAATAATATGATAAAACTAGATATAACATCATCACTTTTAAATATTGATTTTTTAGAAAAATCATATAAAGATAAACTAGAATCAGCATTGTCTGAAATCCAAAATAAAAGAAAATCTCTGTGATTTATAGATTTGGATATAAATAATGAAATAGAAAAAATAAATAGTTTTGCCAAGTCAAATAATTGAGAATACGAAGAAGTTGTAGTTATATGAATCTGATGAAGTGCACTTTGAACAAGAGCAATTTTAACAGCTATAAAGTGAAAATACTATAATGAATTTTCAAAAGAAAAAAGAAATAATAATCCAAAACTTTATATTTTAGATAACGTTGATCCAAAAGAGTTTGAAGATATTGAAAATCTTATAAGTTTAGATAAAACACTTTTTATAGTTATCTCTAAATCTGGTTGCACTCTAGAAACTAGAGCAGCTTATAAATATTTTTCTGAAAAGATAGATAATATATGACTAGATATAAAAAATCACTTTGTAGTAATTGCTTGAGAAAATAGTGATTTCAAGGAAAAAAGTATTAATTCTTGATTAAAAGTATTTGATATACCTGAAAATGTAGGTGGTAGATTTTCAGTTTTTACAGCTGTTTGATTATTGCCACTGGCTTTAGTTTGAGTCGATATAAAAGGATTAATTGAATGAATAAAGTCTGAAAAAGAAAACTTTTTATCTTTAGATTTATATAAAAATCCATCTCTTTTATACTCAATTATACAGTATCATAACTATATAGAACTTTGAAAAAACATAACTGTATTTTTCCCTTATGCGGCTAATATGATTTTTTTCTGACATTGGTTAAAACAGCTTATATGAGAAAGTCTGTGAAAAAACTCTTTAGGTATTACTCTAGTTGATGCTATATGAGTTACTGATCAGCATTCACAACTTCAATTATACTATGATGGTCCAGATGATAAAACTATAGTTTTCTTAGATATAGAAGATTTTGAAAATGAAAAAAAGGTTTCAATAAATCATGATATAAAGTTTTCTGATTTGATGAAATTAGAGAAGTATGGAACCTGTAAATCTATAACTGATTATAATAAATCAAACCTAAGTATAAAAATAGATAAACTAGATGAAAAATCATTATGAGAACTTATTTACTTTTTTGAAATGTCGACAGCATTTTTATGAGAGTTTATGCAAATAAATGCTTTTGATCAACCATGAGTTGAAATCTGAAAAAATATAACTAAAAAAGAGATTGAGTCTAGATTTAATCAATTAAATTTTTAATAATAAAAAATGATAAAAGTAACAACTATATGATGAGGAAATGGTCAGTCAAACTTACTTGATTGATTATTTTGCTATCTATGAGATAAGATAGAAATCTCATCTATAGTTTCAATGAGTGATGACGGTAGAACTACTTGAGAACTTATGAGAGCATTTGAAACTGAGTTAGATACTCACTTACCACCACCTTGAGATCTTAGAAGATGTCTTTTTTCTCTTTCTAATTCAAAGTACAGAGATTACTTTAAACTTATTTTTGAATACACTTTTTTAAACGAATCAAGTATTAAAAATTTTACTATTTTTGAATTATTTAAACAAGTAAATAAAGAGCTAATATTTTTTTGAAAAGCAGACTTTTTAAAAGACGAAATCCACAAATTTGTAGAAATAGAAAGTTGAGATTTATATAATTATATATCATCTATATCAAAAGATGTTTTTTCTTTTAAACTTCCATTAAGTTCAACTTTAAAATGACATAAATTTTGAAACTTACTTATGGCAAGTTTGTTTTATAACCTTTGAAAAGATTATGATAAGATGCTTAATTTTATGCATAAACTTTTAGAGGTAAATTCTGAAGTTATACCAGTTACTACAAAAAAAGCTTATATAAAAGCTATTCTTTGAAATGGTGAAATTATCGAATCGCAAGATAGAATTTCAAATGTAGCAAATTATAATTCTGGTATTTCAGATTTAGAACTTTCTGACTGTTCTATTGATGCAAGTCATAATAAAAAAGTTCATGAAGCTATTATAAAATCAGATTTCATAGTTATATGACCTTGAGATTTATTTACGTCTATAATTTCAAACTTTATAATAAGTTGAGTTAAAGACTCTATAAAACAGACGAAAGCAAAAATTATATATATTTGAAATTCAACAAATAAATTATGAGAAACAAATGGTCTTACTCAGATTGATTTTGTAAATAAAATAGAGAGGTTTTTAGGAAGAAGGATAGATATATTTCTTGTAAATGATAAAAAACTTGATCTTAGTAGTGAGCAAAAGCAAGAGTTTCAAAATGATATATCTGTAAAAGGTTGAGATTATCTTTTTATATCAAATGGTGAAAAATTAGAACTAGAAAGAAGAAAGATAAAAGTTATAAAAGCTGATTTATTATGAGAATCTAGTTTTTATAAACATTCTAAAAAAAGACTAGTTATAGAACTTGAAAAAATATTTTTTAATAAATAATTATGATAATTTTTTTACATAATAATAGATGTAGTAAATCAAGAGAGGCATTAAAAATTTTGGAAAATTCTGGAAAAAAATATACTCTTAGAGAATACTTAAAAAATCCATTAGATTTAGAAGATTTAATTGATTTACAAATAAAACTTTGAATTAAAGCTATCGAATTTACAAGAGTAAATGAAGAAGAATTCAAAAATAGTAACTTAGATAAAAATAGTTCTGATACAGAAATCTTAAAACTTATGTCTAAATTTCCAAAAATAATGGAAAGACCAATTATTTATGATGATAAAAAAGCTTTAGTTTGTAGGCCACCTGAAAAAGTACTTGAGTTTATAAAGTAAGTTTGATAATTACTTTATTTTCTTATACTTTATTTATTAAATAATAATTTTTATATATGAATATATTTTCATGAAATATTACTTTAAAAGG
>JAAZVM010000004.1 GCA_018623505.1 Patescibacteria group bacterium
GAGTTTTACTCAAAATAATAATTGTTTTTATGTTATTTTTGTAATCAATTTAAATATGCACATTATTCATAATACAATAGGGGTTCCTAAAATTACTCAAAAAGACTTAGAAAATAATACTTCTGCTTTTACAGTATGACCATTACCTAAAGGTTATGGTGTAACTTTAGGGAATTCATTAAGAAGAACTTTGCTTTCTTCTATACCGGGTACAAGAGTAACTTGAATAAAAGTAAAAGGAGTTAATCACGAGTACTCAACTCTTCCTTGAGTTAAAGATTCAATTTTAGATATTATATTAAATATAAAAGGTTTAGTTTTATCAAAATCGGAAATTTGAGTTGAATGGTTAAAATTAACTAAAAATAAATCTGGAAAAGTTACTGCTTCTGATATAAAAACTGTAGCATGAGTAGAAATTTTAAATAAAGATTTATACATAACTGAAATCGATAAAGATTGATTAGAACTTGATATTGAGATCAGAGTTGAAAAATGAGTTTGATATTTAACACAAGAAGAACTTAAAGAAAGAGAAGAAGATGTAGAAGTACTATTAGTAGATACAAACTTTTCTCCAGTTCTAAATGTAAAATATGAAATCGAAAAAGCTAGATTTTGAGATATGATAAATCTAGATTCGTTAGTTATGGAAATAACTACTGATGGATCTATATCTCCAGTTGATGCTTTAAAATTTTCTTGAGATATGATGAGTTCTTATTTTTCAATTTTCAATGAAGAATCTCTTCAAGTAGAATGACAATTCATTTCAAATGTAAAAGAATTAATTTCTAGAGAAAAAGAAGAAGTTCAAGAAGAATTAGAAAAAGAAACATATACTCCAATAGAAATTATGGGGCTATCTCCAAGAACGTTAAATGCATTAATTAATTGAGATATACTATCTATAGAAAAATTAACTAAATGTACTGAAACTAAACTTTCTTCTATCAAATGATTTGGTAAGAAAGCAATGACAGAAATCAGATCTGCACTTGCTGAAAGAGGTTTAAAATTATTAGGAGATGACTAATATATCTAATTTATAATTATTATAAAAAAATGAGACATAGAGTTAGAAAAAACTTAAAGTTCAATAATAAAAGTTTTTCTCATAGAGATGCTATGATAAGAAACTTATTAACATCTTTTTTCTTACATAAATCTATACAAACTACAGAAAAAAAAGTTAAAACTATCACTCCTATGATAGATAAACTTATAAATGTAGTTAATACAAAAGATGAAATGAACGCTATAAGATATGTAATGAAATATCTATACACAAAAGAAGCATCATTAGAATTATTCAAAAATGTTGCTCCAAAATACAAATGAAATAAAACTTCTGGTTTTACTAGAGCTACTGCTGTTAAATATAGAGACGGTGATTCTGCTAAAATAGTTAAATTAGAATTAGTTTAATATTTACTTAAGTTTAATTAGACATGAAAACTATTACTCCAACACAATTAAAAGGTGATCAAAGAAATTGGTATATCATTGATGCTAAAGGAGAAACTTTAGGTAGATTAGCAACAAAAATTGCTGTTATCTTAAAAGGTAAAAACAAAGCATCTTACGTACCTCACTTAGATAATGGAGATTACGTTATTGTAACTAACTGTGATAAATTTAATGTAACTGGTAAAAAATTATCAGACAAAATGTATTACAGACATACTGGTTACTTAGGTGGTCTTAAAGAAATTTCTTTATGAGATTTATTGGATAAAAAACCATTAAAAGCATTAGAATTTGCTGTTTCTGGTATGCTTCCAAAAAATAAATTAAGAAAAGGAATGTTATCTAGATTAAAATTATTTACTTGAGACGAACATACTTTTGTTGCTCAAAAACCTGAACTTATAAAATAATAAAAAATTATTTATGGCAAATAAATATACTTATAATATCTGAAGAAGAAAAACTGCTTCTGCTCAAGTTAAATTATTTGAGGGAAAAGGTAAAGATACTATAAATGGAAAAAATGCATCTGAATATATTTCAAGAGCTGATTTATTTGATGTAGTTTATTCTCCATTAAAAGCATGTAAAGCAAAAGATAATTTCTATTTTGAAGTTGCAATAGCTGGTTCTGGTGTTTCTGCTCAAGCTGAAGCTATCAGACATGGTTTAGCTAGAAGTTTAGCTGAGTTAGATGAAGGTTTCAAAAAAGTTTTAAAAGCTGCTGGTTTTTTAACTAGAGATGCTAGAAAAGTTGAAAGAAAGAAACCAGGTAGACATAAAGCCAGAAAAGCTATGCAATGGTCAAAAAGATAATTCTTTTTCTCGTGTCATTATCTGTTTCAAACAGATAATATTAGAATTATCCATTTGAAATGGATAATGACAAAAAAGATTATATTTAATTTATAAATATCGTAGAAATGCCTACTATAAATCAATTAATTAAAAAAAGAAGAAAAACTCCAGCAGTTAAGAGTAAATCACCTGCTTTACAAGTGATAAAAAACTCTATAAGAAAAACTACTGTAGAAATTGATGGTGGTTGTCCTCAAAAAAGAGGGGTATGTGTTAAAGTAACAACTATGACACCTAAAAAACCAAACTCTGCCCTTAGAAAAGTAGCTAGAGTTAGACTTACTAACGGATATGAAGTAAATGCTTATATCGGTTGAGAAGGTCATAACTTACAAGAACACTCTGTTGTTGCTATAAGAGGTGGTAGAGTAAAAGATTTACCATGAGTAAGATACCATATCGTTAGATGAGTATTAGACTGTGAAGGTGTTCAAAATAGAAACCAAGGTAGATCATTATATGGTACTAAAAAACCAAAAAAATAGAAACTATTATAAATAATGTGGAGTAAGTTTAACAATTGCTGAAAATTTACCACATTATTTGAATTATTTACTAATTGTTAAAAACAATGTTAAGAGATGAAAAATTATCTATGATAGATAAGTTTACTAACTACGTTATGTTAGATGGTAAAAAAAGTGTTGCTATTAAAATTATGAACGATACTTTTGAAGAAATAAAATCTAAAGGACAAAAAAATCCAAAAGCTATTTTTGATAAAGCTATTGAAAATATTATACCAAGAATTGAGGTTAGACCAAAAAGAGTATGAGGTTCAATATACCAAGTACCACAAGAAGTAAAACCAAAAAGACAATTATTTTTAGCATCAAAATGGATCATAGATTCAGCTAGAAGTAAAAAAGGTGCTAGTTTTGCAAAATTTTTAGCTAATGAATTAATCGAAGCTGCAAATGAAACTGGTAATGCTTATAAAAAGAAATTAGAAGTTTATAAAATGGCAGAAGCTAATAAAGCATTTGCTAGATTTGCAAACAGATAATAAACAAATAATATTTAATTCATAAATAAAAAAAGATGGCTCACAAGAAAGCTCAATGATCTACTAATAATGGTAGAGATAGTAATGCCAAGAGACTTGGTGTCAAAATCTTTGGATGACAAAAAGCAATCTCTGGTAACATAATTGTTAAACAAAAAGGTAATAAATTTTGGCCAGGAGAAGGTGTTTCTCAAGGTAAAGACTTTACACTTTTTGCTGTTACTGAAGGAACTGTAACTTTTACTGAAAAGAAAAGAACTAGATTTGACGGTAGAAAATATAAAGATACATACGTATCTGTTGTATAATTAAAAAAACAAACTAATTAATTAGTTTGTTTTTTTATTTTTAAAAAGAAAAATCCCCACATATGTGGGGATGAAAAACTTTCTTGAGTCAGCCTCTTCCTCCAGTTTGTCACCGGCAGTTTACTATAAAATCTATAGTATTGGCTTTTAGTCCGTTACGGGGGTTAACCCAACATTTCACAACACGGACTCTCAAGAGCTTTAAGGACCGTCATAGTACGGTCAGGGTACCCTAAACTCGATTTACAGAGATAGGTTCGCCTAAGACTCGGATTTTTTTCACCTTACAACGTAGCGGATTACTAATCCTCCGAGTATTGAACACGAAAATTACCCGAAAGCAATCAGGTTCAACTATTCTATTATAATTAAATTTTTGAATTGTCAAAAAGAAAAAGCCCATATGGGCTTTTTTAAAATACGAGCTGACTCTCTGTGAGAACATGTTTACATAATTTCATAAACAGCCTACAGAGAGCCAACACATATATATACTAGTGAATACATATATGTGTAACGTATTATTAACTTTAAATTTTTTTTTAGAAATTGCAAGTTTTTTTTATTTTATAATTGTTCCAGGATTTGTAAAAGTGTTATTTTCTAGTACTCTTCAAGGCATACTAGATGAATTTATACCTGTTTTACAATTATCTCAAATGATTATTCAAAATTTTCTTAATCAAGTATCTGTAAGTATTCACTTTACAGGCACTTTTATATTTCATTTATCATGTCTTAGATTCGCAGTTATAAATCATCAACCTATATTTATATTATTACCTAGTATAGAATCTCATATATAACTTAAATGAGCTATATTTGTATTATCAGATATACTACTATTTTTAACTTCTACTGCATTTCATATTTTACAGTTATCTCATATAGATGTTTCTCATCTTAAGTATGTATTAGGTCAAATTTTTGTATTTTTTCATATATAACAGTTTCATTCTATATATGTTCATGACTTAAGTATTGCTCATTCTTCGAGTATTATATTTCACTTAATATTTACTCAATGTTCTATTTCTCATTTTATTTCTGATTTTTTTAGTTTAGCTAAAAGTGATTTATTTGCTGATAATATATCCCAAGGGTATCATACATCTATAAATTCTTTTTTAATTTCTATAGCCTTTAACGGATGAAGTTCTACAAACTTATTTATTGCATCAGTTATCTCATATTCTCATCTTATAGAAGGTTTGACTTTTTCTGATAGCTCTATTATTTTACAATTGAATTTATATATTCATAAACTAGCTAGATTTCATACAAAATCAACTGGTTTTTCTATGATTTCTCTAATATTATTATCTGAGTCTGTTTTGAAAATACCATACTTTTCAGGTTCTGTTACTTGTTTTACAAGTACTCAATATCAGTTGTATTTAGCTAGAGTCTCTATGTCAGTTTTATCAAATATAGTATCTGCATTCATTATAAAAACATCTAAATCTTTCTCTATTCACATAATTGCTGCAGCTGTACCATTTTTTTCTACTTGTTCATGATATGTAATAGGAACTCATTTATAATTATTTCAGAAATAATCTTTAATTATTTCTGATTTATATTTTACAACTATAACTATTTCTACTACGTGCTTATATATAGTTTCAAGATTGTGTTCCAGTATTGGTTTTCATACTATTTTTATCATTGGTTTCGGAATAGTATTCGTAAATGGTCTGAGTCTTGTTCCTTCTCATGCTGCAAGAATTATAGCTTTCATAATAATTACTTAATTTCTAATTAATAAGCATTTTAAGGCTTATATTTTTTTTGTAAAGACTTATTAAAAAAAACTAAATTTCCTTGATTTAATCGGAAAAATAAGTATATTTAAGTAGTTATTTTATTAAAGAAAAGTAGCTTTTATGTCTGATTTAGAAAACAAAAATTTGGATCAAGGAAACTCTGAAGAAAATACTCCAGAACAAACTTGAATGGAAATATCTACTTGAGTAACTTACTCATGAGATGAAAATAGAAGTATAAAAGATGAGATGGAAACATGTTATCTTGATTATGCTATGAGTGTTATAGTTTCTAGAGCACTTCCTGATATAAGAGATGGTTTTAAGCCTGTTCATAGAAGGATTTTATATTCTATGCATGAACAATGATTAAAATCTAGTGCTAAATTTAGAAAATCAGCTACTGTTGTCTGAGATGTGTTAGGTAAGTATCATCCTCATGGTGATTCTTCAGTTTATGAAGCTATGGTTAGAATGGCTCAAGATTTTTCACTTAGATATCCACTTGTTCATGGTCAAGGTAACTTCGGTTCTATGGATTGAGATTGAGCAGCAGCATATAGATATACTGAAGCAAAGATGACAAAATTAGCTGAGTTTATGCTTTCAGATATAGAAAAAGAAACTGTAGACTATAGAGATAATTTCGATACTACTAGACAAGAGCCTACTGTTTTACCAGCAAGAATTCCAAACTTACTTATGAACTGAGTTATGGGTATTGCAGTTGGTATGGCTACTAATATACCTCCTCACAATCTTACAGAATTATTAAATGCTATAGAGTATTTACTAAAAGTTCCAGAAATGGAAGAAGTAACTATAGAAGATTTGATGCAATATATAACTGGTCCAGATTTTCCAACAGGGTGAATCATATATGATAAAGAAGCTATTTTAACTGCTTACTCTACAGGTAGAGGATCTATTCCTGTAAGATGAGTTGCTACTATAGAAGAAAATAAAAAAGGTAGAAGTGTTATAAATATAAGTGAAATACCTTATGGTTTAAATAAAGCTTCTTTTGTGGAAAAAATAGCAGATTTAGTAAGAGATAAAAAAATAGTTGGTATATCAGACTTAAGAGACGAATCAAACAAGGATAGTGTTAGGATTATAGTTGAAATCAAAAAAGATGCTTTTCCTAAAAAGATATTAAATCAACTTTATAAACTTACTCCTCTTCAAACTAGTTTTGGTTTCAATATGATTTGATTAGGTGAAAGATGAAGACAACCAAGACTTCATAACTTAAAAGATTTCTTAGTTTCATTTATAGAACATAGAAAAGAGGTTGTAGAAAGAAGAACTAGATATGAACTTAGGATAGCAGAAGCTAGAGCTCATATTTTAGAATGATTAAAAATAGCTTTAGATAATATAGATGAAGTTATAAAAGTTATTAGGTCTTCTTATGACGATGCTGAGAAAAACTTAATGGAAGCTTTTGGTTTATCAAAACTTCAAGCAGAAGCTATTATAGAGATGAAACTTAGAAGACTTCAAGGTCTTGAAAAAGAAAAACTAGAAAACGAATTAAATGAAAGACTAGCTTTTATAGATGACTGTAAAGATATATTAGCAAAGCCAGAAAGAATAGTTTCTATAATAATAGAAGAACTTGATGAAGTAAAAGAAAAATTTGGTGATGAAAGAAGAACTAAAGTAAATGCAGGTAAAATAGGAGAGTTTAATCCTAAAGACACTATTCCAAACGAAGATGTTTTTGTTGTTTTATCAAAAAATAGTTATATAAAAAGACTTAAAGCAGATACTTTTAGGACTCAAAGAAGAGGTGGTAGATGAGTATCAACATGAGCAAAAGAAAATGATGAAATTAAATTAATTATTTCTACACAAAACCATAGTGATTTATTATATTTTACTTCAAAATGAAGAGTATTTACACTTCCTGCATATGAAATACCAGAAACTACTAGGACTGCAAAATGACAACCAGTAATTAATTTTATATGACTTCAAAAAGATGAAGAGGTAGCAGCTATAATGGATGTAAGTAAAGAAAAAGCAAAATACTTATTTTTCGTTACAAATAATGGTACTGTTAAAAAACTTGAAATGGATCAAGTAAAAAATATTAGAGCAAATTGATTAAAGGTATTATGAGTTAAGGATTGAGACTCTCTTTCTTGGGTAAAAACTACTACTTGAAATGATTCTATTTTTATTGCTACTAATTATGGTAAGGCTATACAATTTAGTGAAGATGGTGTAAGGCCAATGTGAAGAGCGGCAGGTTGAGTAAGATGAATTAAGTTAAAAGAAGATGATAGTGTTGTTGAGGTTGCTATAGTTTGAGAGGATAAAGATTATGTATTTATTGTTACTGAAAATGGTATGTGAAAGCTTACAGAGATAGATGAATATAGAAATCAAAATAGATGATGATCTTGAGTAAAAGCAATGGCAGTTACAGAAAAAACAGGTAAGCTTATAGCTTCATTTATGCTTTCTGAAGAAGATAGAAAGTCATCTGATATGATACTTATATCTAAATGAGGTCAAACTATTAGAATGAGTTTTAAATGAATTAGAAAAACTTCAAGAGTCACTCAATGAGTTATTTTAACAAAATTAAAGAGTGAAAATGATAAAGTTGTTAGAGCTTCTATTGTAAGAGAATGAGATGAAAATGAAGAATAAAAAAAATGGATTTTAAAATCCATTTTTTTTTATTTTCTAAGATTGTCTTCTAAAGCTGTATAGTCAAATATAGTTCATAAAGCATATTTTTCTATAAAAATTTCAGAAATAGTAGAATCTCATTTTTTTGTTGCATCATTTTTATCATTTAAAAATGTCTTATCATTTTCAATTAAAAATAAATTATTAAACTCATGCATACTTTTGCTCATTTCTATCTCTTTTTTATCTGTAGATTTTAGTATTGCATTTAAAAATAGTTTCACTTCATTTTCATTTAAATAGTCTCCAGATTTAGTATCAAATCATATACCTTGTATATTTGAAATAGCTTTAAATATATTATTTCTATATTCCCATAAATCAGATAGTCATAATACATCTAGATTTTCATAGAAATTTACTATATTTTTCATCATATCTTGGTTTCAGTCTATTTGTTTTATCTCTTCAGGATTTAGAGCTATAGTTTCTCAAGTTGTTGTTATTATATTTCAAGCATTATAGCTATAAACTTCGTTTCAGCTTGTGTATGTTAAGTTAGTATTGTTAGTTTCATTATTTTCTGTTGGAGTATTATCTTTGTCTTCAGATTTTTTATTTTCTATTTCTTCTTTATCTTTTTTGTACTCTTCATAGTCTTTTTTTAAAGTTTTATTTCTTTCAAAAATCTTTTCTCTTGTTTCTTCCCATGTTACATTTCAAGATTTTAAATTGTTTATATCTTCATCTGTCATTTCTGAAATAAATCTATCAGTAATGTTACTTTCTTGCACTTTTATATAGTTTTCATCATTAGAAGGATATTCTATATAGCTTATTTCTTTTTCAATAGCTATAGAACTTGATGCTACTTTCATTACATTTTTATATTCAACTTCAACACTATATTCTTCTTCAAAATGCTTTAAGCTTTTTATTGCTTTATGCAATGAATCTATATTTAAATTTGATTTGAATTCTTGTAAGAAAGCTTTATATAATATTTCAGATTCATTTGATATATAACTTTCATCTTTATTTTCATTCTCTGATTTAACTTTTTTATAAATTGCATCGTAAAATATAGATCTCAATTTATTATTTTCATTTTCTAATTCTTCTTTTAACTCATTTATTAAAATACTTTTGTCATCCTCTTCTAAAACCGATATCTTATCTAAGTTTTCTTTAAGCTCATTTGTGTCACCTGAATCTAAAACTTTTTCTTTAAATTTTTTTACTATTATGTTCAATGTATTAATAGCTATATCTTTGATACTATTTAGTATACTATCAAATAAATCGTTTTCAGAACTATCTCTTTTTTCTAAATATTTAATTACTTCGTAAGCCTTTTTATCTCCCATTGCTTCTACTAATTTTTCTGAATTTTCTCATAAATATTTATAATAATTTACAATAGCTATATCTCAAACTTCTTCAGGATTTTTATTTTTTATATCATTCTCTACTTCTGTTATATTTCAAATAGTATATCAATTTTTTTCGTCATATTGCATTATTTCTCAATTTTCGTTGTATCATTTTCCATCAAAATATTTTTCTAACAAATCAAAACTAAATGCTTCAGTTCACAATGCTAAATCTCATAAAGTTGAAGAATCAAATCATGCAGATCTTGCTAATCATGATAGAGAATCAAGTAAATTATCAAAACGATTGTTGTCATTAATTGCATTTATATTTTCTTTTAATAGATATTTCAACTCCTCTTTAGTTATTGACTCTGAAAAACCTATTGATTTATATAATAAAAAATCTAGTTTAAAGTCTTCTACATCAGGTTTAAAATTAAAGAAATATTCTTTGATTTTTGTAACTTTTCAATCATTTTCTAGATATAAGTCATAAGTTCATTTATATCTTTCATAACACTTTATATTTCAAATATTATTTACTTCTTCATGAATAAGTCTTCATTTCTCTAATCAATAATCTTTTCAAGATTCTATATTCCATTTATCTACCCAACTTGCATTATCTGATACATCTTCATATTCTTTTTGTAATAATCTTAATTCTAATCTAGTAATTTTTCATCAGCTTTTTAATGCTTCTTGATATTTATTTTTTAATTCATCTAGCTCTATTCTTGCTTTTTTATATCTTTCAGAAGATGCTCAGTGTTTTTCCATTAAAAACTGAACTATATTTTCAGCTTTTTGAATTAACTCTTGAGAATCAATTTTATTTTCTTCTATACTTGAACTTGATTCTTTATGATCCATTTTTGACATAGTATTTCTTTAGTTATATTTTTATTTATTTTAACACATTTGTTTTATATTTTCAAAAAATGAAGCATTTTAAATTTGGACTTTATTTTTTCTTTTTTTTGTTTATTATTAGCTATATTTTAAGCTTAGTTAATTAATAAATTTTATGCAATACAGAAGTAATGAAATAAGACAAAAATATTTAGAGTTTTTTGAGACGAAAAATCATGCAATAATTCCTAGTGCTTCAGTTGTACCAGAGAATGATCCAACAGTATTATTTAACACTGCAGGTATGCAACCTTTGGTTCCATACCTTTTGTGAGAAGAGCATCCTCTTTGAAAAAGGCTAGCAGATAGTCAAAAATGTATCAGAACATGAGATATAGAAGAAGTAGGTGATAATAGTCATCTTACATTTTTTGAGATGCTGTGAAATTGGTCTTTATGAGATTATTTCAAAAAAGAATCTATAGCTTACTCTTGGGAGTTTTTAACTAGCTCTGATTGGCTATCACTTGATCCTAGAAAAATAGCAGTTACTGTTTTTGAATGAGATAGTGATGCTCCTAGAGATGAAGAATCTGCAAGTATTTGGAAGGAAGTAGGTATGGATGAATCTAGAATTTCTTACATGTGAAAAAAAGATAATTGGTGGGCAGCTTGAGATACTGGTCCATGTTGACCTGATACTGAGATTTTTTACTGGGTATGAGATGCTGAGTTTCCACCAGTATGATCAAATGTAAAAACAGATGAAGATAATTGGATGGAAATCTGGAATAATGTATTTATGGAGTACAATAAGCTTCCAGACGGAAGCTTAGTAAAGTTGCCAAATCAAAATGTAGACACAGGTATGTGACTAGAAAGAATTACTACAGTTTTAAACTGAGAAGTTTCTGTTTATCATACAGATGTTTTTAAAGATATTATAGAAACTATAGTAACTTCATTGTGAATTGAAAGATCACCAGAAAAAAGAAACTCTATTAGAATAATTGCTGACCACTCAAGAACAGCAACTGTTATGATTTCTGACTGAGTAATTCCATCAAATGTAGATCAATGATATGTACTTAGAAGACTTATAAGAATAGCTATAAGACAAGCTAATAAGCTATGATTTAAAGGAGAGTTTTTATCAAAAGTTTGTTCTACAGTTATAGATAAACTTTGAGAAGCTTATCCACATATGATAGAAAAAAGAGAAGAAATAATCTCAGAAATACTTAAAGAAGAAAAACAATTTTGAGAAACATTGGAAAAAGGTTTAAAAGAGTTTGATAAACTTGTTAGGTGATTAGAGATAGCTTTTGAAAGAACAGGTAACAAAATAGATACTATTGCCTGAGCTAAAGCATTTAAACTTTACGATACTTATGGTTTTCCTATAGAAATGACTAAAGAGCTAGCAATAGAAGCTTGATATAATATAGATGAAGAATGATTTTTAAAAGCTCAAAAAGAGCATCAAGAAAAATCAAGAGCATGAGCTGAGCAAAAGTTCAAAGGCTGACTTGCTGATTCTTCAGAAGAAACCACAGCTCTTCATAGTGCTACACATTTATTACTTGCTGGTTTAAATCATGTACTTGGTTGAGACATTCATCAAAAAGGTTCAAATATAACTGCCGAAAGACTTAGATTTGATTTTAACTTTGATAGAAAAGTAGAAAGAGATGAACTAGATAAAGTAGAAGAGTATGTAAACAAAGCAATTGAATCTTGATTGAAAGTTACTGTTGATAATATGGATAAACAAGAAGCTAAAAACTCATGAGTAGAGGGGAGTTTCTGGGAAAAATATCCAGACGTAGTAAAAGTATATAGTATGATTTGAGAAGATGGAGTTACATATTCTAAAGAGCTTTGCTGATGACCTCATGTAGAAAATTCTAAAAATATGGGTAAGTTTAAGATAAAAAAAGAAGAAGCAAGTAGTAGATGAATTAGAAGAATAAAAGCTGTTTTGATAAAATAAAAAATTTAAAATAAAATTTCAAAAATGAAAAAAGATAAACTAAATATAGTTACAATCTGATGATGAAAATGAAGTTACTGACTTCTTTCAAGTATAAGAGATAACGATAATTATAATATATCTGCAATTATATCAATGAGTGATAGTGGTGGATCAACTTGAGTTCTTAGAAAAGAGTTTAATATGCTTCCTCCTTGAGATATTAGAAGATGAATAATGGCTTTATCAAGAGAACATGATTTAGTAAAACAACTTTTTGATTATAGGTATGATAGTGAGTGTAGTGTTTGATGACATAGTCTTTGAAATCTTATAATTACAGCTATGTCTCAGATAACTTGAGATTTTGATAAATGATTAAAACAAGTTTCAAGAATGTTTAAAGTAAAGGGTAGAGTTCTGCCTGTTACTTTAGAGATTTCAGATTTAAATGTAAAGCTTGAAGACGGTACTCTTATAGAATGAGAGACTGATATAGATTTGAAACTAAATGAAAACTCTTCACCTATAAAAAAAGCATTTTTAACTCCAGATGTAGTAGCTAATCCAAAGGCAATTAGATCTATTGAAAAGGCTGATTTTATAATTATATCTTTTTGAGATTTATATACTTCTATTGTTCCAAACTTACTTGTAAAAGGTATAAAAGAAGCTATAGAAAATAATAAAAATGCAAAAGTTATTTTCTTTTGTAATCTTATGACAAAACCATGAGAAACTACAGATTTTGAAGCTATTGATTTTATAGATACTATAGAAAAATATCTTTGAAAAGATATAATAGATTACTTTATTGTAAATAATGGATATATATCTGAAAAATTGGCAGATAAATATAAATCTTTAGAAAAAAAGAAACCTGTTAAGGTAAAACATGAAAAATACTTTAGATATAAGTCATATAAAGTAGTTCAAGCGGATTTGTTGCATGAAAATACTTTTGTAAGACATAGTTATGATAAAATAGCTAAAGTACTAAAAGAAATTATATGAAAATAAAATAGACAACCTATAGGTTGTCTATTTTATTTTCTAACTCTTCTAATTGATCTTGTTCTTTTTTAAATTCTCAAGATTTTTCAGCTTCTTCAATTTTTTTTCTTGCTTCTTCTTGTTTTTCTTTCATATTTTTTATGTATTTTTTTACTTGAGCTTTTGTCATTTTAGGGTTACTTCAAGCTGGAGCAAATTCATTCATAGTTATATTATTAATTTATAAACTATACTTCTTTTCTTTCTTTAAATGCATTAACAAGTGTTATATTATCAGCATATTCTATATATCAGCTAGATAATCATCTAGATAATCTAGTTATTTTTGTTTTGTATTTTATCTTTCTCTTTTCTATTTCTTCAGTTATATAGCTGGCTGTTGCTTCTCATTCTATGTTTGGATTTGTAGCTAGTATTAGCTCTATTTTTTCTTCAGAATCAACTATTTTACTAAATAGTTCTTCAAATTTTAAATCTCATATAAAAACTCAATTTATAGGAGAAATAGCTCATCAAAGTACGTGATATACTCAGTTAAATCATCATGTTTCTTCTATAGTTAGTAGGTCTAAGTATTCTTCAACTACAGCTATTAGATTTTTATTTCTATTTTGATTATTGCATATATTGCAAGTTTCTTTGTTTTTATCACATATACTATTACAGCTTTTACAAAATCATATATTTTCTTTTAAATTTTTTAAATTTTCACTAAAGTTTTCTATATAGTTTTGATTAGCATTTAATAGGAAAAAAGCTAACTTAGTAGCTGATTTTTCTCATATTCACGGTAAATAGCTTATTGAGTTTATTAAGTTTTTTATTACTTCAGGCATTTTTTATTTTTTAAATTATTTTTTTTATATTAACAAAAAAAGAGTATTTTTCAATACTCTTTTAGTAATTATATACATACTGAACTCATTCTTTTATAACTATATAATCTACATCTTCTATTTTTTCCATATTTTTCATATCTTCTTCATTCATTATGTTTCATAGACTTTCTAGCTCTGCTATTTTTACATCAAGTCTTTCTTTTTCCATAAGTAGGTTTTTCTTTTCAAACTCTAGTTCTCTAATGTTATAACCTTGAGTTGCATTGATATTTATAGTAACTACATAGTATACAAGCAAAGCTCATATAATAAAAATAAGTCATAAATAAGTCGAGTTTACTCAAAAGTTAAACTTTTCTTTTTCTTTTTTTCTTTTAGAAAAATAATTTCTAGAGAAATCTTGTGTTACTACTTTATAATTCACTGTCTTGACGATTAGAGGCTAATTTATATCTTTTTTGCAAATCTTGCTTTTGCACTTCTACTTCTAGGGTTTTCTTTTATTTCTTCAGGAGTAGGTAATATAGGTTTTTTGTTTAATAATTTTAGTTTTTTCTTATGGTGACAACTACATATTAAATCATCGCATATACAGTCTTTTGACTCTTTTTTAAATATTTGTTTTGTTATTCTATCTTCAAGTGAATGAAAACTTATTACAAATATTATTCAATCTTTATCCAATAAATCTATAGCTTCATTTATAGATTTTTCCATTGATTCTAGTTCTTTGTTTACTTCAATTCTTATGGCTTGAAATATCCTAGATTTTGTTTTTGGTGAGCTTGGTAATATATCACTCAAGTCTTTTGTTGTTTTAAATTTTTGTTTTTTTCTTTGTTCTACTATATTTGCAGAAATCTTGTTTGCCCCTGGTTCTTCTCAGTACTTTAAAAATATCTCTCTTAATTCTTTTTGTGTGTATCAGTTTACAATATCAGCTGCTGTTTGTCATTTTGTTTTGTCTAGTCTCATGTCTAAAGGTCACTCTAACATAAAACTAAATCATCTATCAGCTTCATCTAGATGAAGACTAGATAGTCAAAGATCATAATATATTCAAGTTATTTTGTCTATACCATTTTCTTTTAGTTTTTCTTCTAACTCTGAGAAGTTTGAGTTTATAAGTATAACTTTTACTCATTTTTCATCTGATATATCTTCAAGTCTAACTTTTGCTAACTTCATATTTTTTTCATCAGCATCAAATCCTATAAATATATCTCCAGAGTTCATTTTTTCTATCATTTTGCTTGCATGTCATCCCATTCAAAGAGTACAGTCAACTATTATATTTTGTTTATCATTTTTTATATCTATAGCAGAAACTAACTCTTCAAGTAAAACAGATATATGTTTTTTTGATATTTCATTTACATCTATCATACCCAAATTGTTAAAAAAATGTTAAGTTCTATAAAATAGTGTCTTTTTCAAGCAAAACTTATATATATTTTTACTCTTTTTTATCTTATAGTCAAAATAAGTAATAACAAATAACTAGACAAAAAATCAAAAAATAACTCTTCTATATAAAGCCTAAAAAAAAGAGTTTTTAACAATTTATTAACACTTGTCTATATTAAAACAAAGTGTATAAAAA
>JAAZVM010000047.1 GCA_018623505.1 Patescibacteria group bacterium
CTATAAATGACTAAAAAAATTATTATAAAAAATAGTTTTTTTGAACTATTATTTTTTTTATTTAGTTTATTTTTATCATTTTTTAGGTCAATAAAAACGTTTTTTGTTTTTAAGAAAACTAAAAAAAATCTTTTTTTTGATTTTTTGGATTATATTTTTTATGTATGGCCTAGATACTTTTGGGAAAAACCTAGTTTATATAAGTTATTTTCTTTTCCTTGAGATGTTATTAATTTTTTACTTAAAAAATAAATGAAAAAACAAGCTTTTACTTTAGTAGAAATAATAATTTGAATACTTATTACTTCTATAGTGATTATTTGATGATTCCAAGCTTTTACTAGTCTTTTTATATGAAAAATATCACTTATGGAAAAGGCAAAAATTCAAAGTGATAGTTTTTATTTTTCAACTAAGCTTTATGACCTCATAAAAAAATGATGATTAATTGATTATGAAGAATATTTTAATAGAAAAGTTGTTTGATTATCTTTTTCATGATGACATTATTTAAATCAAACTTGATTTTGAAACTTTTGAAGTGGATGAGTTTTGTGAACATCTAATTATTGAAATTGATTTTACTATTGTGTAAGTTCTTGAGCTACTTTTGGTTCTTGATGATGTTACTCAAATAATAATATATCTTCAACAGATATTACTTCATGAATATTGGACCAAGATTATAATTGAATACCACAAAGATATGGTCAGTATAGTTTTCAGTTTATAGATTATAATTATAACTCTGATGCTGATAGGTGAGATGAAGATGGTGATTGAAATATAAAACTAGATACTGATGATTTATACATATGAACATGACCAAGTGCTTTTTCTTGATCAAGTGATGTAAAAGAACTTTATCTTTTGTCGTGAGATAAAAAAACTAGAAATTTATTTAGATGGTATGTATATCCTGATCCTGATATGCCTACTACGGCTACTTGTAACATAGATAGTTCAAATGTAATTACATGAAGTGGTTGTATATGAACAGTTGAATATTTAAAACTTGATTGAGTAGATTGGTGAATGGATCATAACCAATCTGTTATAGATTTAGATAATACCCAATATGATTGAGTTGTAGATACTTGGCTTATAGCAAAAGAGTTCTCATGAGAAAATAATACATCAACTGGAGTTGTTGCTTGATCATCTGACTTCAATTATTGGAAACCACTTTTTCCTGATACTATAAATGTTACGGATTTTAAAGTTTATGCATATCCAAATAATGACTATAACTATAATTGGATTTTGGATGCTATAGATGATAAAGTTTCTAACTATGTAACTATTAGTTATTGAATTAAGCCATCTTGGAAAGTTAGAAAAAACTTAAAAGGTGATTTTGAAGAGATAAAATTTAATACTACTATTAATTTAACTGATATATACAGTAATTAAAAATTATGAAAAATAATAAACAATGATTTAGTTTAGTGATTGCTTTATGACTTATAGTTCTTATATCTGTCATAGCTTTAAGTGTGTTAGAGTATATAGTTCCTTTTTCTAAAAATGTAAAAGGTCTTGAAAATTCAGCTAAATCATATTATTTAAGTACATCTTGAGTAGAAGAAGCTTTATTTTACATAAACTCTAGATCATGAAGTCAAATAAAAAATGAGTCTAGTAACTCTGTTTCTTGATTATTAGATTACTGATATAATACTTATTCATCATGAGTAACACTTCCACCACCTTGAGAAGGAGATAGTGATTATGATATTGATTATAATACTATTTCAGTTTGAAACCCTATTCAGTTAGAAATTGGTTACTGATTTGCATCTATGTTTTCTTGAGATTTATTTGAGTTCAGGGTTCCAGATTTAGATTCCTTATTAACTGAAACTTTATCAGGCTCTTCTAGTGATCCTGTAATAGCATGGCAAATAACTTGAAGTTGAAATTTAATACAATCTAACACTTCGTCTTGAAACTTTATAACTGTAGACAATATAAACAATAATACAAATAATCCATTTTCAATACCTGATTCATACATAGTAAACTTTTACTCTAACAATTGTGCAAATAGTTGTATATTAAAATTTACAATTATTGATAATTTAGACGTAAATCTATCATGATGAATTTGATGATCAACTAAGGCTCCTTATTTGGAATGGAGATTTGATAATACCTGAGCAAGTATACCTCTTAGATATACTATAATAGAAACTAAATGAAATTCTTATTGATTTAGTACTAATCAAAAAATCAGATTTGCTCAAGATACTATATCAGAAGCTTTTGATTTCACTGTATTTCAATAAAATATATAAAAAAATAAACAATGAAAATATTTAAAATAGAGGAAAATGATTCAAATCAAAGACTAGATAAATTTTTAAAAAAACTTTTCCCAAATGCAACTAGAGCCTTGATTTATAAATTCAACAGAAAAGATAAGATAAAAGTAAAAAGTAGTGATTTTGAATGAAAATATAAAAAAAGAGATAATGAATACAAGCTTCAAATATGAGATGAAGTAAAAATTTTTCTTTCAGATAAAGAGTTTGATTTACTATCTAAAAAGCAAGAAAAAATAAATAATTATAATGAAAATGATAATAAGATATTAAATAAATCAGATATAGTTTATGAAGATGGAGATTTATTGGTTATAAATAAAAATCCAGGTATAAATGTGCATCCATGAGACCATAAAACAAAAGAATCAAATGTAATTCTAGAGGTACAAAATTATCTATGAGATAAACTAAATAGTCTTACTTTTAAGCCTAGTCTAGTTCATAGAATAGATAGAGATACAAGTGGTATATTGCTTATAGCTAAGAAAAAGGATCTACTTACTAAACTAGTCTTTGATTTCAAAGATCATAAAAAAATAAAAAAAACTTATTTTGCACTTGTTTTATGAAGACTTTCTAGGAAGCAGTGAACTATAACTAAAAAACTAAAAAGAATAGAAAATGCTAAATCTGAAAACAAAGTACAAGTTTCAGAAAGCTGACAAACTGCTATCTCTCATTATAAGCTTTTAAAAGAGCATATTCTTAAAACAAAAGAGTGAGAACTTATAATTTCTGAAGTCGAAGTTACTATAGAAACTGGTAGAATGCATCAAATAAGAGTACATATGGCAAGTTTATGAAATCCAATTCTTTGAGATAAAGCTTATTGAGATAAGAAAATAAATGCTTTTTTAGAAAGAAATTATGGACTATCAAGGCAAATGCTTCATGCTTGGAAAATATGATTTTTTCACTACAGTAGAAATAAAACTTTTTCACTAGAAGCTAAAATAAAAGATGATATGAAAAAGTTTTTATCAAATATAAAAGGAGTTTAAACTCCTTTTATATTTGATAAAAAAACAATAAAGATTATATTTTTATTATTAATGCCTTATAAATAACTATGATTTGATTTATATTAAAATTGATGATGACTAGAGGTCTTGCTATGAAAAGATGGAATAATTTCCCTCGTATAGAAGATGTGAGTCATATAGATAATGTATGATATACAATACATATAGCACTTTTTTTATCTTATTTAGAAGAAAAAAAATGAAATAAAATAGATAAAGAGTTTCTTATAAAAAGAATTATTTTCAATAGCTTTATTACACTTTTAACTTCGGATATAAACTCAGGAACTAGAGAATATATAAAAGAGCTTGATTCTAGTATGTTTGATGAAATTGAAAGATTATGAATTGAAACAATTCTAAGTTTTGATTGACCAGATTATCTAAAAGATGATATAAAAACTACTCTTTTAAATAATTCTAAAACATTAGAACTTGATATAATTTCAGCATCAAAAAAATATGCATGACTTATGGAGTGTAAAGTAAATTCTAAAATTTTTGATGATGTATATGAAGTTCCATTAGAACAAATAAATACATTTTTATATGAAAAAAGAAAAACTTTAAAAAGCTTGGATACTCTTTTATCAAATGAAAACTATAAAAGATATCTTTCAAATATAAGAAGACTTAGTCATTCTATGAGATGGAGTGGTCAAACTAGGATTTTTCCAATTTCAGTAATGTCTCACCTTGTAGTTATAACTTTTATAAGTTATGTACTTGGTATGGTAGAAAATCAAAGCTGAGAGGATTATGATATAACAGAACTTCTTTTAAGGACTATATATCATGATATACCAGAAGCAATAACTTGAGATGTAATAACTCCAACAAAAAAAGCAGTTGCTTGATTTGATAAACTTTTAGAAGAAGTTGAAAATAAGATGATGGATGATTATATGTTTTCATATATAGATGCTGATTATAAAAAAGAAGTATACAAATATATGATTACACCTTTTGACTGAAAAATGTGAGCTTTATGAAAACATGC
>JAAZVM010000048.1 GCA_018623505.1 Patescibacteria group bacterium
ATTTTTAATTTTTTGACTTTATTTATATCATTATGATATTTAGGAAAAAAACTATAAAAAAATATAAGCAATTAATCTCATATAATCTTCAATTATTATCACTTTGAATAGCAGTTATTATGATATGGAGATGAGTTTGGAACTATTTAGATCATTATCTTTTACCTGATAATTTTGTTTTATCAAACTTAATTTCTATTATATTATGAATAATAATACTTTTTCTTAATGACTATGATTTAGAAGAATTATGAGTTTGAGATTGAAAAAAATCTAGATAATACTATTTATCTAGATTTTTTCTTGCCCAATCTGAAAGTGATTCAACCTGTTTTGATAAACTATCTCATTTTTTTGTTAAGCAATATATAGCTTTTAAAGGAGTTTCTGAAATAATCTTTTTTTCTACAAATCATAGTTCTTGTAATTCTTTTAGTCTATTAGATAATATTCTTGGATTTACTCATGTTAAATTTTTTTCTATATCGGTATAACTCATACATCATTCACTAATTGATTGTATTATTAATAATATCCATTTTTTTGACAAAAATGACATTATTTCTAGAAAAGGGCAAATAGATTTATCTTCCATATTTTTATTTTAGATTTATTTTTTTTATTATATCTAAAAAGCATATTTAATCAATAAAAAAGAAGGTTTATAATTAACCTTCTTGTTTTTCAACAGCATAATCAACTTTAATTGTTCTTCCTTCTACTTCAGCTCCGTCTAATGCTTCTTTAGCTTTTACAGCATCTTCTACTTTTTCAAATTCTACGAAACCAAAACCTTTTGATTTACCAGTTTCTCTATCTTTTATAACTTTAACGAATATAACTTCACCATATTCTTTAAAAATATCTTTAACTTCTTGCCATTCTAATCCCCATGATAGACCACCTATAAATAACTTTTTATTTTCCATAATTATATATAATTATTATAAATATTATAAAAATAAATTATCAATTTATCTATCAGGAGAGAAGACAGCACTGAAAAATTTATTATTACACTTTCAAAGTATATATATTTTTTTACTATTGCAAAACTTTTTTATAAAAAAACTGATTATTAATCAGTTTTTTTTATTTATTAAATTTTATTTTATAGTCTTCATTACATTTTTTTAGTATTTCTTGAGCTGTTTTTTTATTATCCCATCAGTTTAACTCTACTTTTTTACCATGTAAATCTTTGTAGTGTAACATGTAGTATTCTATATCTTCTAGTTCTTTTTTATTTACATCTTCAATATCATTTACATCAGAATAATATTTATCATCAGCAACAGCTAAAACTTTATAATCATCTTCTCATGAATCAATCATTTTTAAACCTCATACAACTCTTAGTGGTACAACTGTTCCTGGGTGTAATGGTTGAGTACATAGTATAATTACATCTAATGGATCATTATCACCATTATTCCATGTTTGTGGTAAGTCTCAATAATTAAATGTATAATCAATTGGTGTTTTTCAAACTCTATCAACCCAAACTGCTCAAGTTTTATAGTCAAATTCATATTTAACTTTACTTCATTTTGGTATTTCAACAACTGCGTTTATTTCTGAAAAATCTTCATTTCAAAGTGGTATATCGTGATATAAGTTCATATAATATATTTAATAATTAAATAACAAGCTAATTTTAATAAAAATATTTTTATTTCAAGTTTATTTTCTTTTATTTTTTGATTTTCAAAATTTATCTTTTAGTTTTTTAAACTTTCTTTCTCATAACTTCTCCTCTAAAACCATATTTAATTCAGCTTCTTGATCCCATAAGCTTAAATCCATATCTATATTATTTTCCTGCTTGTACTTATAGTCCTCATAATTTCAATAAGAAATAGATAGTTCATTATTCGTTATAAACCATATATTTGTTGCTAGTTTATTTACAAAATATCTATCATGAGATATAAAAAGTATTGCTCACTTAAAATTTTTAAGTGATTCTTCTAGACTTTCTCTTGTATCGTAATCTAAGTGATTAGTTGGTTCATCTAGAATTAATAAGTTATACTCTTTTTGTCATATTATAGAAAACAGTAATTTAGATATTTGTCATCAAGATAAATCTTTTACTTTTTTATCCAAGTCCTCTTTTTCAAATAGATAATGCTTTAGAAGTCAAATCAGATTTTGCTCAGGATAATTTATTCAAGCCAATTCAAAATTATCCCTTACAGATTTTTCTTTATCTAGCTCTTCATGCATTTGAGAATAATATCATATTTTAAGTCATTTTCATCTACTAAAAAAACCATCTAAAATATCAATTTCTCAAATAATACTTTTTAAAAATGTAGACTTTCAAACTCAGTTTTCTCATACTATTCAAATTCTCTGTCATTTATATAATACGACTTCATTTATATAAAAAAGAGGTTCCTTTCTTCATATAAAGCATTCTTTAAATGATAAAACTTTATCTGGTATATCTCAGTAAAAATTAAAGAAAAACTTCGGTTTTTTAGGAATGTATGGAGCTTCGATAATTTCTCTTTTTTCAAGAGATTTTTCTCTTGATTTTGCCCATCAGGCTCTACTTCATGCTCTAAATCTATTTATTAGTTTTTCTTCTTTCTCAATAAATTCTTGCTCTCTTTTATAATTCTCAACTTTCTTTTTTTCTATTTTTTCTCTTTCGGATAGATATCAGGTGTAATTTGTATAATAATAAGTAATACCTCTTTTGGGTTGTACTTCATAAGTTTTATCACATGTTTTGTCTAGGAATTCTCTATCATGGGAAATTATAACATATCAGCTTTTCCATTTGTTTTGTAAGAAACTTTCAAGCCATTCTACACTTTCCATGTCGATAAAATTTGTTGGTTCATCTAGAAAAAGTATATCTGGACTTTCTAATAAAACTTTAGCTAGTGCTATTTTTGTTCTTTGTCATCAGCTTACTTCTGATAATTTTTTATCTAAAAGATTAAAAATTCATATTCAACTAGCTACGTTATGAATTTTATTATTATATTCATTTCATCATATATTATTAAATTGTTCAAGAAGGGAAGTATATGTTTCAATTTTCTCTATGGAATCAATATTTTCCATCATATCTTTTTCTGCCGTTTTAATTTTATTTTCAAAATCAATAATTTCACTAAAAGCATCTTTTAGCTCATTTCTTACAAGCTTGTTTCAATCTTCATAATGAACTTGTTTTAGGTATCATAGTGTTAAATTTCATACATTGTCTATTTTTCATTCAAAATTAGTAATTTCTGAACTTAAAACTTTTAATAATGTTGTTTTTCATGCTCAGTTTTGTCATACTATAGCTATTCTATCTGTTTTGTTTAATGTAAAATCAATATCTTTTAGTATAGACTCTCAATCAAATTCTAGATTTTTTATATTTATTTTTAAATGCTTCACTTATTAGTCTAAAAATTTTAAAATATATTGGTATCATTTATGTATTTCTTTAAATTGCTTTGCCCATTTGTTTTCATTTATAGTATACATAAAATGACTTAAAGAATCGTTATGAATTTTGGTATTCATTTCTATAGTCCTTAACTGTAGTTCAACTATTATATTTGTATCTCTAAATGGACTTAGAAATCTATAATGCATACTTTGATATCAATTTTCCTTTGGATTATTAACATAATCTTTTTTCTCACTAAACATATATCTATATTCAAAAACTTCTGTAAATTTTTTTAATTCTTCATTATTTTTAAATAATATTCTAATTCATATGTTATCGTAATTTTCATTAGTCTGCTTTCTTATCATTTTGTTATACATACTAAAATAAGCCTTTCTTCTTACTTTTGTAATTCAAAAAGTTCAAGATTCTTGCATTATGACTCAAAGACTATTAACCATAAAATACATATGACTTCATTCCATATCTTTACTTATTATGTTTTCATAATAATATTTCTTTATTTTTTGATATTTTCTTGGGTATACTTTTTTAAAATAAAAGTCTTGAAAAAAACTAAGTAGAGGTGATTCTATATATGTTAGGTATGGTATAACATAACCTATTGATTTATAATAATTCTCAGGATTTGGTGTTATTCATTTGAATTTTTTTTCAAATGATAATATAGAGTACTTAATTACAGTTTTAAAGAAAAAAAGTCTCCTATCCATTTTTAGTATGCAATATAAAAAATTTTTATAATCTCATTTCATTTCATACTGAAAACTTTCAATTATATCTCATAATCTTTTTAAATCATTTTTTTCTATTATAGGGTGAGATTTTTCTATAATCTTAAAGTGAAGTAATCAATATATAAGAGTTAGAGTATAATAATTTTCATCAGATGAATACC
>JAAZVM010000049.1 GCA_018623505.1 Patescibacteria group bacterium
GATAGTTGGGAAATAGTTTTTTCAAACTCTTGATCTTGAGAGATTAAAACATATACATACAATCCAAATAAAACTCTATACAATGATATGCTAATAGAAAAATACTACACTGTGCAAAATGTAGAGTGTGAAACTGTAGACTGAACTACAACTGATACTTTTTCATCAGGGTCTATAGTATTTAAAAAATGAAACTATAGTCTATCAGGTTCTTGTTTACCTACATCGACAGAGGCTTATTCAAATATAAAAATAAATATATGATATAAAAATATACAAGAATCAATTGAGTTTGATACTGTAAACTGACTAATAAAGAGATAGTTTTAAAACTATCTCTTTATTTTGTATTATGCAACATCTCTATATTTTCCTTGTATTCTTGATTTATTATAACCTTTGTTATTGTAATCTTCATCATTATAGTCTTCATCATTGGCAGCTCTTCATATTTCTATTGATGATTTCAAATCTAAACTAGTTTCTAATTTATTAATTCATTTAGAACATTCAATAGCTTCATTACGTATAAAAGAATCTGATATAACTTCTTCTACAGAACATCAAACTCATTCAAAAGCTGATAAAATCTCATCTGAAATCCCCATTTCTTTAAGAGTTTTTAAATGTTCATTTCTTTTTAAGAAAGCTTCAGTAGTATTTTGATGTTCATCAAAACTTTTCATTAAATTTTCACTAACTACCATTTTTATTTTTGTTTTATATATTAATTTAGAGATCTCCCTTCAATAAATCAATATCTTTTTTGATATCACTATTTATATTGTTTTTTCTTTTTTCTATTATATAGTTTTTTACCCTATCAACAGCTTGTCATATAAGTATATCTTTTTCTGTTTGAATATCTGTCTCGATTTTTTTTAATCTTGTGGCTAAAAGTTCAAAGTTATTTAATAGATTATGTTTTTTTCATTCATCTAGAAACATATAGAAGTTTCTTATTTCAAATCTATTTTTTTCAGATAAATTATACTTTTCGAATAAGCTTTCTAATTTTGTATTCATCTATATATATTAAATTTTATCACTTTAAATTATATATAGCAAAATTTTTAATCAAGCTTTTTTAAAAAAAGATTTACTTTTTTTTGATTTATGTTCAAAGTACAGAAAGTACTTCTTCTATAGAAGTTTCTCACATAATTACCTTTAAAAGAGCATCATCTTTTATGGGAACCATACCATCTCAAACAGCTTGTATTTCAAGTTTTAACCTAGAAGCATTTTCAAGAACTAGATTTTCAAGTTTCTCTGTCATCTCAAGAACTTCATACAATCAAACTCTACCATTAAATCATGTATGGTTACATTTATCACATCAGTTATCTGATTTTTTATATAGATAGATATCGTCTTTATTTTTTATATACTTTCAAACTCTTCAAATTAGATAATCTTTTATCTTATCAGTTGCTTTATACTTTTCTTTACAATGCATACAAAGTTTTCTAGCAAGTCTTTGGCTAATTATAAGTCTTAAACTTGAAGTAATAAGTAAAGGATCAACTCATAGATTTAAAAGTCTTTGTATAGTATGAGTAGCAGAGTTCGTATGTATTGTTGAGAAAACTATATGTCATGTAATACTTGCTTCTACAGCTAATTTTGAGGTCTCCTCATCCCTAATTTCTCAAACCATTATTATATCTGGATCTTGCCTTAAAAGACTTCTAAGTCATCTAGCAAATGTAAAATCAATAGCAGGATTTATTTGAGTATGATTTACTCATGGTATCCTATACTCTACTGGATCTTCTAGAGTTGATATATTTTTTTCAAGGGGGTCAAACTGACTTAAAAGAGAAAATAAAGTAGTAGATTTTCATGAACCTGTTGGTCACACAGCTAAAATCATACCATAATTATCTTTTAGATGATTTTTTATTTTTACCATATTGTAAGGCATAATACCTAAATCTCTAAGTTCTGGTGGTTTATCATCTTTTTTAAGTATCCTTATTACACACTTTTCACCATAGATTGTAGGGATAACAGAAACTCTCATATCTATAGTTTTTCATCAAAAAAGCTTATAAGATATTTTCCCATCCTGAGGAAGTCTATGCTCGTCTATTCTAAGATAAGACATTATTTTTAACCTTGCAATAACTGAATCTTTAAAACCTATATCTAATCTTTTATAAGTTATAAATGTACCATCTACTCTAAATCTTATATTTAAATCTAGATTATTTGGCTCTATATGTACATCAGAAGCCTTTGATTTGATTGCATGTAAAAATATATCATTTACAATACTTATAATAACTCAGTCATCTTTTTTTTCTCAATAAGAAGATATATGTAAATCTGAGTTATACATAAAATCATTTTTTTTATTATTTTTATTTACAGCAAATAAATCTTCAACATTTACATTTGAAGATGATTCTTTTGAAACGTTTCATTTTTTAAACATTTCTTTTAAATCCATAGTTATCCACAATAAATTAATATTAAATTAATTTTATCACAATTGTTTTTGGATAACAAAAAAACAAGCTTGACAATTGCTTGTTTTTTGAAAACTAGAATCAACTTTGAAGTTCAATCATATCGTGATAAATTCATTTGTTTTTCAATAGTGTTTTATGATTTCAACTTTCTATTATTTTTCACTTTTCTATTACGTATATAGTATCCGCTTTTTTTACAGTTTGAAGTCTGTGAGCTATAATTATAACAGTTTTATCTTTAAATAAGTTATCCATTGCTTTTGTTATCTGTTCTTCTGAAAAACTATCTAAGGCACTTGTTGGTTCATCCAGTATTATTATTTCTGGATTTTTTAGCATAATTTTTGCTATAGCAAGTCTTTGTCTTTGTCATCAACTAAGCCTTATTCATCTTTCCCCTATTTCTGTATGGATTCATTTTTCTAGTGAAAAAACAAAATCAGAACAAGACTCTTTTAATACTTTATTTATTTCTTCTTCTTTTAAATCTCACTCTACTGCATAACTCAAGTTTTCATAAATAGTTCAGTCAAATATACTTGGTTCTTGAGTTAGATAACCTACATTTTTAAAATAACTTTTAAGTGATAAGTCAGATATATTTTGTCAGTCTATCATAACTTCTCAAGAACTAGCTTTTATATATCAAGATATGATTTTTACTAGTGTAGTTTTACCACTACCACTTGCTCATACAAGAGCTACTTTTTCTCATGGTTTTATAGATAAATCAAATTTTTCAAATACTTTTTCTGTTTCATTGTAAGAAAAACTCATGTTTTTTATATCTATACTTCATCACTTATGTATAAACTTTTCTCACTTATCATAAGTTTCTATATATGATACATTATCAAATAAATCCCAAAGTTTTTCGATTTTTCTAAAGTCCTTAGTAAAATCACTATAAAACTGTACAAACGAATAAATACTTCAACTTATAACTAAAAGTAAAGATGTAATAGCTACAAACTCTGAAACTAATATATTTCAATCTAAAACTTTAGGTCAATAGCTATATGATATAAAAATCAAAATTATAGATATAGAAATCAAAACAGATCTATTCTGAAAAAACCTACCAGTTCACATATCTTGATTTATCTGTGCATTTTCCAGTCTAAGTTTATCTAGTTTTGATAACTCATGAGATAATTTATCTGTTTGCATTATCTCATACTTACTCATGATTATCCTAACTATGTTTGATATAAAACCATTTTTTATATCTGTCCTTCTATCTCTAAACCTGAACTGCAATTTATTTACATATGACATAGTAATGATTGAAAATACTATCATAAAGATAGTAAATCATAATAAAGTTATACTCTCTGATCAAACTTTATAAAAAGTATATATAAATAGTACAACTATAATTGATCATTTTTCTATAATCTGAGAAATAGACTCTGACCAAAATAGACTAGCAGAATCAATTATAGAAATCATCTTACCTGTACCTATCTTTTCATAATCCTGAGAGTTCATCCTTATAAGTTTTGAAAGGTATTTTTTAAATATAAAGTATCTTGATGCTGGTATATTTATAACCCAACCAATTTTTCTAGTTAAAAACCATACAAGCTCATAAAGTAAGAAAGTAATCACATAAAACATAAGAGTTTTATGAAAAAGCTCTATATCAGAAATAGTTAAACTATATACTACCCTCTCTACGAAAAATATATGCAAAAGTGTAGAAAAAGACCTAATTATAGATTGAAGTAAGTGTATAAAATA
>JAAZVM010000050.1 GCA_018623505.1 Patescibacteria group bacterium
CTATTTTAAATGATGATAATGTTAGTTATAAAAATATAGAATCAAGGATAAATGATTTGAAAAAATTATTTTTTGAATTAAAAAATGCAGATATTTGAGATTCTAAAGTTATGATTCATTATAGTCATGCAGATAGCTTTGTGTGTTTCATTGAAAATACTAATAGAGATAAACAAAATTGTCATAGTATTTCTCTATATGATTTAGCTAAAGACTTTATATCTTTCTTGGATAACTTTTCCCTTATTAAAAGTGAAGAAATAGATATTACAGAAAGGTTAACTATAGTTTTTCCAGATTTAAAAAGTTTAGATAAAATAACTAATGATATTATTGCAACTTCCTCTGATTCAGTTGATAAATGCTTAAATCAAAGAGGCAGCTAAAAGCTGCCTCTTTTTTGGTCCTCATAAAATAATAGCTTGTACTAAAGCTGTTATTATGAGAAGTAAATAGGTGAATACAGCATAAAACTGAGTTTCAGCCATATCTTTATGATATACTTCCTTTTTTTCTTCATACTCAGCTACATGCATAACTAAGTACAGAAACTCACCAATTAATGCACCTAATAGGCCAAATCCAATAGATGAAATATCTATTGGGGCTATTCCGAATATTTTCAGTACACCCCAAATTGATAATATGATATAAACATTTGATGCTATCATAAGTTTATTAAAAAGAGGGTGAGCACTTTTAAACCAATAGGTGTTTTTCGTTTTTACTGAAAATCTTTTAAACTGGAGGTTTGCACTTATAACAAACTTGTTAAACCTTTTCTTCACTTTTTTTCTCCATGAAATTTTGTATTTTTGTTTTGGATTTTCTATTTTATAGAAAAATATATATTTTCAAGTTATTAAATTTATATTAAAAAAAGAGAAGATTAAAAATCTTCTCTTTCATCTTTTAGTTTAAGTCAATATAGTGATAAAATTTTCGGTATTTTATTTACTTGAGTTTTTAGTACTCATTCTACTTCGTGTAATTCTTCTATAGATTTTTCACATAATTCTCAAATAGTAATTATTCAGCATTCATTTAATGCTTCTATAGTTTCTATTTTTACTCCTAATAGTACATCATATATATTATTTTCTAAAATATTTTTTCAAATTACTTCTACTATAAGGTCTCATATAGCATTTTCTGATTTATTTTTATTTAATTTACTTCACAATTCAGCTGCAATAGATTTTACTGATTCAGAAACTTCAGCATGTAATTCTTTTGATCCTTTTAATGATGCAATTAAAGAATTTTGAGTATCTATTTTTTGTTCAATAGTTGGTGTTTCTCTTGGGGGCATTTTTATTAATTTAATTTATATTATGTATAATATAAAACTTTATACTTAAATGTCAAACAACTTTTTAAAATAAAAAACTCTCAAAAAATTGAGAGTTTTTTATGACTATTTTTTCATAGCTTCAGATTTTTTCATTCTTGCGTAGAATTTATCAACTGCACCAGTTTTAAGGATTTTTTGTTCACCAGTATAGTATGGGTGACAAGCAGAACAGATTTCAACTCTAGCATTTTCTTTTAAAGAAGAAGTAGTTTCAAATGAATTACCACATGAACATTCTACTTTTATAGTATTTGTAATAGGATGTATATCTTTTTTCATAATCATTTTTTTAATTTGTCCGCCAAGTACGGAAGCAAAAATATATAATATTTGGATTTGAGAAATATTCTCATAAATGGTGCCGAGGGCGAGACTCGAACTCGCACGCGATTAAGCATTGGTTTCTAAGACCAACATGTCTACCAATTCCATCACCCCGGCTTAAATATAAAATAGCTAGCTTTTAAAAACTAGATAATTTATTATTTAAAACTTTAGTTTTAATCAATGGTGGGCAGAGAGGGATTCGAACCCCCGAAGTCGTAGACAAGGGATTTACAGTCCCCCCCATTTGGCCGCTCTGGAATCTGCCCATTTTTATAAAAAAATTACGAAATACGAATCAAAAAAGTATCGTTTTAAACTCGTAATTCGTAATTTTAATGGAGCCACTAATCGGATTTGAACCGATGACCGTTCGCTTACAAGGCGAATGCTCTACCAGCTGAGCTATAGTGGCATTTGTTTATTGCGAGACACATATTATGAAAAAACTTATATATGTCAAAACTTTTTTTGTAAAAAAAACTTTTCTTGAATTATCTTTACAAAAAAGTATCATTTTATAAGTAAAAATTAAACATTTATAAAATGGAAATCTATAAAAAAATAGATGATTTTTTATCATCAGACAATTGAAAACAAAAAATAATAGTCGTTTATGGACCAACTGCTAGTTGAAAAACATGACTTAGTATAGAAATTGCAAAGTACATAAAAAATGCAGAGATTATATCGACAGATAGTAGGCAGATTTTTTCTTGAATGGATATCGGTACATGAAAGGTAACAGATGAAGAAAAACAAGGTGTTATTCATCATATGATAGATATAATAACTCCAGATAAAAACTATAGTGTATGAGAGTTCAAAGTTGAAGCTGAAAAGCATATAAGTGATATATATAGTAAATGAAAAATCCCTATTTTATGTTGATGAACAGGTTTATATATAGATAGTTTGATTTATGATTTTGATATACCTAAAGTACCAGCAGATGAAAAAATAAGATCAAAGCTAGAAGAAGAGGCAGAAAAATATGGAGAACAGTTTGTTTATGATAAATTAGTTGAGCTTGATAGTGAATATGCAAAAGAACTTCATCCAAATAATATAAGATACGTAATAAGAGCTCTAGAAGTAAAGATGATTACTTGAAAATCAAAAAAAGATTTTAGGGAAGAAAAAACTCTTAAGTATGATACATTATTTATAACTCCATATAATGGTGATAGAGATTTTCTTTATAACAGGATAAACCAAAGAGTAGGTATGATGTTTGATGATTGACTTATAGATGAGGTTAGAAGTTTACTTAAAACATATTCAAAAGATTATTTTTGAATGAGGACAATTTGATATAAAGAAGTTATAGATTATTTAGAGTGAAATTGATTGGAATATAACTGAGATAAAAAACTGTCACTTTGAGAAAAAGAAAAACTATGAATAAAATTAGATAAAGAAGAAACTATAGAACTTGTAAAAAAACATAACAGAAACTATGCAAAAAAACAATTAACATGGTTTAATAAATATGAAAAATAGTTTGAAAAACTATAAAAAACACTTAAAATTGTATCAATAATTTTAAGTGTTTTTTATGTTGGAAAAAAATAGTGAACAAAAAAAGTGAATTTTTACAAAATCTAGGATTTTATTTATAATTGTTGTATTTTTTGTTTTTTCTATGCCATTGTATTATAGATTTTTAGAAAAATTTTTATAATGAAAAAGTATATTATATACTCTGTTTCTTTTATTTTATCATTTATATGTTTTTTATATGTGGTAAATTTTTATGTACTTAGTTTTTCTCAAAACAATTACTACTATGACGTTGATTGACTAGATAATAAATATGTATGACTTGTTTTTTGAGCCTCAGTAATATGAAATAAAGAACCTTCAGATATATTAAAAGATAGACTAAAAGTTGCTTTTGATGCTTATCAAAAATGAAAAATAGAAAAGATCTTGGTTTCATGAGATAACAGCCATGTAAGCTATAATGAACCTGAAGTTATGAAAAAGTACTTAGTATGACTTTGAGTAGATATAGATGATATATATCTGGATTATGCTTGATTTGATACTTTTGATACATTGTACAGAGCAAAAAATGTATTTATGCTTGAAGAGGCTGTTCTTTTTACTCAAGACTTCCATCTAAAAAGAGCTATGTATATAGCTTCTAAATTATGAATAAATGTATATTGAGTAGAAACAAATTTACAGAAATATAAAAATGAAAATTATAATAACAGGAGAGAGATATTTGCTAGAATAAAAGCATTCTTCGATGTAGATATTTTTTCATCTAAGCCCAAATACTTATGAGAAAATATAAATATAATAAGTGATGAAGAAATAGAAAAAGTAAAAGAGTGATTACTAAAAAAAGAAGTTGATTAATTAACTTCTTTTTTTAGTAATTTAAATATTTTTATAGTATAA
>JAAZVM010000051.1 GCA_018623505.1 Patescibacteria group bacterium
CCATCAGTTATTATTATCAGCTTGGAATCAAATTCTGTTATTACTATATATATTAATACCAACACCATACTTATTATATCTTACATTATCAGGTATCCCCCATACTCATAGATTTCAAAAGTATTCTGATGTTCTATCTGATCATATATTAGATGGTCAGTTTAAATTATATGAATGAGTTGGAGCTAAAGATTCATTATAATTAAAAACAGAATAATCAGTATATCTTAAAGTATTTACAAAGAAATCAATAAGTTTATTTCAAGTATTATGTTCCATTACATAACAACTATCCAAATCTCATCTACATATTTTTAGTTTATTATTTTTTAATAATTCATAAGACTTATATGTAGTCTCTATAGATAAATAATCATTAATATTAACTGTTGGATTTGTCCACTGAGTTGAGTTTGATACCCAAGTAGTTGATTGTCAATATACTGAAAATAAAGCAGTCCATCATCAATCATTCATATCACAATAAACTTCTTCAAAAACTCAATCGTTATTTATATCTAAATTATAAACTCAGCTTTCTCTTGTAATATCATCATTATAAATTGCCTTACAACTTGAATAAGAGTTTACTCTTTCAACAAAATGAACTTCCAAACCATTATCATTAAAACTATAAAAATTATTATCTAAAAACAATGGAACAGAACCTGATATAGTATTAATTTCCAATGATCATGAATCAACTAGACTTTGATTATTTTGAGTTAAAAGAATTCATAAATCAGTACCATATGAAATTGGAACTCTTTCTAAATTTGAGTTTCTTTTTCAATCATTTTCCAAAAATCATAATAACTGATATGACTTATCAAAATACGAAAGTATATATTTAGAGTCATCTAATGGATCAAAATAATCTCAATAAACTCACAAAGTATCTCAAAGTGTATTATCATAGTATCATTGTTTAGCTACCAAATCTCAACTTAAAGTAATAGTTCACAATGAGCTATTATCAGGTAATTTATTATATCTTGATAAATAGTACTCAAGGGATTTTTCCATACTTCTCATATCAGAAAGTCTTTTAGAATTTCTAGAATCTAAAGCATATCATCAAAGAGAAATGAAACTAATAGTTCAAAGTACTCATAAAATAGTTATAACAACAATAAGCTCTACTAAAGTAAAGCCTTTTTTATGTTCTAAAGGTATTTTTTTCAATAAACTCATCAACTTCTTTTTGTAGATTAATATTAATTATCTCATTACTAGAAACTATATTTACATCTTCATCTTCATTAAACGCTTCTATCATCTTTGTAAATTTCAATGCTTTATCAAATTCATCAATTTCAATATCATTTTCAGGTATAAAATCTATTTTAGAGTCTATAAATTCTATACTTTTTTCTTCAAAGAATTTTTCTACATTATGAAAGTCTTCTATGGAAGTTATTATTTTTATATATGTATCTTCATTAACTATATCTTCAGCATTTGTTTCAAAAACTAACTCTTCAATAGTCTCATAATCATATTTAGTTGGATCTATAAATATAACTCATTTCCTATGAAACATCCAAGATACAGCTCAAGTTTCTCACATATTTCAACCATATTTTGTAAAAATATGTCTTATATTTGATACTGTTCTATTTTTATTATCTGTAAGAGTAGAAACCATTATAGCAACTCCACCTGGTGCATATCACTCGTAAACAATTTCATGTATTTGAACAGCAGTTTTATCCTCTCAAGTACCTTTTTTTATTGCTCTTTCTATATTATCATTTGGAACTCAAGCTTTTTTAGCAGCATGGACAGCAGCAAATAAAGTAGGATTACCATCAATATCTCATCATTTTGTTGCAGCTACTGATATAAGCTTAGCATGCATACTAAAAATTTTTCATTTGACTGCATTCACTGCATCTTTTCTAGCTTGTACTACAGGACCTCTTCACATTTTGTATTATTAATAATAAGTTAAAATAATTATATTTTTATATATATTTTGTAAAGTCTAATTAAAATTTTTTAACATATTTCTAAACCATAATTTATCACCAAATATATAAGTTAAATCATAATGGGTTCTTTCTAAACTCATAGACCTATCAAATATGGATTTATCAATTTTTCAAGATTCTACAACATCTGTAATTAATTTTATCTTTTCAGTATAATTTCTTCATCTTGTTGGAAACTTTACTGTTTCTATATTTTTAAATTTAGAAAAAAACAAATAAGTATAAAGGTTTAAATTATCAGTTTTTCAATAAAAACTTCATAACTCTAATGCCTTTAATTTTGCAAAACCTCATATATCCTTGGTTTTATTTGTTAGATAATTTATTCATGATTGGACTGATTTTTCTAATTCATTTTTTAGTTCTGAAAACTCATCTAAATTTAAGTATTTTAATCATCTTAGATATACAATTATATCTATATTTTTCTTTGAATTTATCCCTTGCATGGAATCAAAATATAAATCTACTCTATTTTTACTTTGTTTGTATATTTTAATTAATTCATCTTTTAATTCATTTTCATCTAAATATCACAAATCAATTTTTCATAAAATTGATGAAATTTGTGAAAAGATATCACTATAATCATCATTTAATAAATTTATTTTTTCTAAATTATTTAAATTAGTGTCTAAAACAATTTTCTTGAAATCTGGCCTAAATCTTTTTTTGATAATTAAATCATTAACAACAACAGTACATATATCTTTAGAACCATACTTATGTTCAGCAAAACATAATCAATTATTATATCTACAGAAATCTCCTTCTCAAAAAACTTCAAACAGTACATTTGGAAATTCTGTAACTAAAGCTTCTATTTCTTTTAATGTCACCTCCCTACTTAAAATAACTTTATTTACATTATAATTATCAAGCATAAAACTTATAGCTTCTTTATTATAAACTGCTAATATAGTAGATATATTTATTTTTCATTTGTATCAAATAGATTTCAAATACTCCAAAATAGATATATTTCAACATATAATTCAGTCAATTCATAACTCTTGAAATTCTGATACCATTTTTTCTATATAAGGCATAGTTTCATCTGTATAATACCATGCATTTAAGTTTATAAAAAGCTCTAATTCATGTTTATGAACTTCCTCTATAATTTTTTGTAATGATTCAAAATCAGTTATCTGCTCATGCTCAGCAAATCTACCATTTGGACTTACCTCAAATCAAAACCTAGTATGCCAATAATCAGGATTATAACCAGTAAAAAATTCTGTGGCTCATCATTTAACCAAACTATCTATATATTTTTCTACATCTTTAGCATTTTTTCATTTACTTGAAAATCATAATCAGACAATTTTTTTAAACATTTGATTACTTTTTAGGATAATAATTTATTCAATAATATTTATAAAAAAAATAAAAGCCAATTTAAAATAAACTGACTTTTACTAAAAAGTTAACTAAAAGTAAACTTTATTATTTAGCATTCTATAATGTTCTCTAACGATTGCAGAGTGTCTGATTTTTTTCTTAGTTGGTTTCCCTACTGCGTATCTTTCAGCTCTGATTTTGTTTGCAATTCTAGATTGAAAAAACATTTTTTTGTATCTAAGAATCATTTTTTCGCTAGTTTCTCATTCGTTTTTTACTGCGTAAATCATATTTCTATCTCCCTAACGGAAATTAAATTATAAATTCTTAAAATAAATTAAGAAGTGAGAGGATTATATTTACTAAATAACATTTGTCAAAAATAAATAAATACTTATATTTATACAAATATATTTAAATAAAAAAAATGAATAAAGATAGAATTAAAAAACTTGAACACTTATCAAGAGAAATTATAGGTAGACTTATATTTGAAGAGTTAGAGGATGCAGAAAATGATTTTTGACTTATAAATATTACAGATATAGTAATAAGTCCTGATTTATCATACTTAGATGTATGGGTTAGTTCATTTAAAAACCAAGATATTTTAGCTAAAACAATTGCAAAACATAACAATCAAATACAATCTAAATACAATAAATCAATAAACATAAGAAAGCTTCCTAGAATAAGATATAGATACGATGAAAAATGA
>JAAZVM010000052.1 GCA_018623505.1 Patescibacteria group bacterium
TAGAATTAGACTTATATGAATTTTTAAATTTTTCAATATATAAATTATATAATTTAGAAGATAGTGATATATTTATATGAGATATTATTACTATTTACTCACAATATCATTGAGATTGAAATAATAAAGCTAGATTTGAATGATTAAGTTATCTTGAATTTATTATTAAAGTATACAAAAAAATAAAACAAGATATAGATTACGAATTAAAAAATAAAAATTTCGATATTAATCATGAAAAATTAAAAGATCTTACATTATGGATATCAATTATAATTGAGTCTACTGAGAAAACAATAATTAAGTCCGCAACGACAAAAAACTAAATAATAAAAAATTTAAAATTTAATAAAAATTTAATTTATGTGTAAACCATATAAAAAATTCCCTGATGTAAATCCAAAACAATCTTTTCCTAAAATAGAAGAAGAGATTCTTAGTTTTTGGAGAGAAAACGATATATTTAAGCAATCTATAGAAAATAGAAAAGATAGTGAAGAATTTAACTTTTATGATGGACCTCCTTTTGCAACTGGTACTCCTCACTACGGACATATCCTAGCAGGTACTATAAAAGATGTGATACCTAGATATCAAACTATGAAATGATTCAGAGTAGATAGAAGATTTGGTTGGGATTGTCACTGATTACCAATCGAAAATATAGTAGAAAAAAAGATGGAAATTTCTGGAAAAGATGATATAGAAAAAAGAGTTTGAGTTCATGCCTTCAACGAAGAGTGTAGAGCAAACGTGTTTTGATATGTAGATGAGTGGAAAAAAACAGTAGAGAGAATGTGAAGATGGGTAGATATGGAAAATGATTATAAAACTATGGATACTAGTTTTATGGAGTCAGTTTGGTGGGTTTATAAATCTTTATATGAAAAAGGACTTATTTATGAATGACATAGAGTAGTTCCTTACTGTCCTAGATGTAGCACTCCCCTTTCAAACTTTGAAGTTAATCAATGATATAAAGATAAACAAGATAAAACAGTAACAGTTAAATTTAAAGTAAAAGGAACAGAAAGTAAGTATATACTTGCCTGGACTACTACTCCTTGGACTTTAGTAGCAAATCTTGGTTTAGCTGTATGACCAGATCTAGATTATGTAGAAATTTTAGATTCAAAAACAAAAGAAACATATGTATTAGCTAAAGATAGATTAGCTTCATATTATAAAAAAGAAGAAGACTATACTATAACTAGAGAGTATAAATGAGATTGTTTAGTTGGTATAAATTATGAACCTGTTTTTGATGATTTCTGGACTCTAAATGAAGCAAATGATATGCCACTAGGTATGGAGTTATGAGAAAATGCCTTTAAAGTTATAAAGGGTCATCACGTAACAACTGAATCAGGTACAGGTATAGTTCATATAGCTCCTGCTTACTGAGAAGACGATAACATAATTGGTCGTGAAGAAAAACTAGGTTTTGTATCTCATATAGCTGATAACTGAAATACTGAAAATCTACTAGAAGATAATACTGTACCTGTTTTTGACTACAATGAATTAGCGATAAATAAACTAAAAGAAAAAAATCAGACTATCCTTATAAACACATATGACCATTCATATCCACATTGTTGGAGATGTGATACTCCTCTTATATACAGAGCAATTTCAGCTTGGTATGTAGCAGTAGAAAAAATCAAAGATGAAATGGTTAAAAATAACAAGGATATAAATTGGGTACCAGAAGAAATAAAAAATGGTAGAATGTGAAAATGGCTTGAAGGAGCAAAGGATTGGAATATTTCAAGAAATAGATATTGGTGATCTGCTATACCAGTTTGGCAAAACGAAGACAAATCAGAAGAAGTTTGTATAGGTTCTATAGATGAACTTTATCAAAAAAATAAAGACTTCTGACAAATCACAAAAGTTATATTTGTAAGACACGGTAGAACAGACTACAACGAAAAAGGTTTGATGGATTATAAAAATGAAGCCAAACTAAACGAAGCTTGAAAAAAACAAGCAAACCAGTTAAAAGAAATATTTAAAAATGAAAAAATTGATGCTATTTATAGTTCTCCTCTTGATAGATGTAAAGATACAATAAGTCCATTATCACAAGATAAAAATCTAGAAATAAATGAGATAGAAGATTTTATAGAAGTAAACTCTCCTGAGTTACAATGAAAAGAATTTTCATGTAAAAATTATGAATGGGAAAACTGATATGGATGATGAGAAACTATAAAAGAAGTATACTCTAGAGTTGAAAAAGCATTTCATAAAATAATAGAAGAAAACAAAGGTAAAACTATAGTTATATGTAGTCATGGAGACCCAAGTTTTTTAGCTAGAATGAGTTTACATAAAGACATAGACTATACTAAAAAATACACTAGATGATTATATCTTGAAAACAATCCAGAAAAATACACTATAAACTCAATGTATGGAGTAGAGTATGTATACACAGAAGAAAAAATAGCAATTGATTTACACAAACACTATGTAGATAAGATATTTGTAAAAGGTGAAAAAACAGAAAAATTAAAAAGAATCCCTGAAGTTCTTGATTGTTGGTTTGAATCATGAGCTATGCCATATGCAAGTAAGGGATATCCTTTTGAATGAAATAGTCATCCTGAACTTGATTCAGGATCTAAAAAACAAGATAGTTCATTTAAGTTCCCTGCTGATTTTATAGCAGAAGGGCTTGATCAAACTAGAGGTTGGTTTTATACACTTATTATTTTAGGAACAGCTTTATTTGCTAAAGCTCCTATGAAAAATGTAATTGTAAATGGTATTGTTCTAGCAGAAGATGGTCATAAAATGTCAAAATCAAAGAAAAACTACCCAGACCCACAAATAATTTTTGATAATTACTGAGCAGATGCTATGAGATTTTATCTTATGAATTCTCCTGTAGTAGAAGCACAAGACTTGAGATTTATGGAATCATGAGTTGAAGAAGTAGTTAAAAAAGTAATACTTCCTCTTTGGAATACTTATTCATTTTTTACAACTTATGCAAATATAGATAACTTCAATTCAGCTTGATTAGATATATCTAAACTAGAAAATAACCTAGATAAATGGCTTATCTCTGAATTAAACGAATTAACAAAAGAAGTATCAACTTGATTTGATGAATACAAATTAAACAATGCTGCAAAACCAATAGTAAAATTTATGGATAATCTTACAAATTGGTATATAAGAAGATCTAGAAAAAGATTTTGGAAAACTGAAAATGACTGAGATAAATTACAAGCTTATGAAACTTTATACTACTCTCTAGTTCAAGTTTCTAAAATAATAGCTCCATTTATGCCTTTTGTTTCAGAATACATTTACAAAAACCTAACTGATGGTAAATCAGTACACTTAGAAGACTTCCCTGTATATGATGAAAATCTTATAGACAAAGAGCTTAACTCTGATACTGATTTAGTACAAAAAATTATTACTTTAGGTTTAGCATTTAGAGCAAATAATAAAATAAGAGTAAGACAACCTCTTGCATCTATAACTATAACTACAAAACTTAATTCTTATTATGAAGATATAATAAAAGAAGAGCTAAATGTAAAAGAAGTAATAGTGGTGGAATGAGATAAATTAGCAAAGAAAATCTGTAAACCAAATGGTAGAGCTATAGGTCCAAAATTTGGAAAAGATGTAAAATTTATCATAACAGAAGCTAAAAATGGTAATTTTATAGAATTAGAGGATTCAAGAGTAAAGGTTTGAGATTTTATACTTGATGAGTGAGACTTTGAAATAGAGTACCAAGCTCCAGAGTGAGAAACTAAAATTGAAGCTTGATTTGGTATGGTTATATCTATGGATACTAAAATAAATGAAGAACTAAAAAATGAAGGTTATATAAGAGATATAGTAAGACATATACAAGAATCTAGAAAAGAAGCCGACTACAAGGTAGATGATAGGATAAAAGTTTCTATATCATGAGCTGACACAGTAATAGAAAACTTTGTATCATATATAGAAAATGAGACATTATCAAATGTAGAAAATGAAATATCTAATTCAGATATA
>JAAZVM010000053.1 GCA_018623505.1 Patescibacteria group bacterium
ATAATTGATGTAGAAATAATCATAAAAAATATTTCTTACAGTAGAATAAATAATATATCTTATATAGAAGATATAAATGATATATTTGTTTTAGAGGATAACTCTATCGTAAATTCTTTATGATTGGCAAAAAAGAATGCTCCAAATAGTATGGACTTTATGTATGATGGTTTTTCACTTAATTCTTGAGAAACTTTTACTGTAAATTATTCAGCTAAAGTTAAGCCATTTACACACTCATATATACAAGTTTGATACTTTGAATATTGAGAATCTTGAGATGATTTATATGGTGATATAATGATTCAAAAAGATAAGTCTTCTTGTTCTTGAGTTAATGACATTTTTAGATCTGTTTCAACTAGAACTTATTCAAGATGAATAAAAGAACCAGTTTGTGATGATACAGAGCTTCCAGATAATCTAAAAAATAACTCAATAGATAATAATAAAAATGGAATACCTGATTATATAGATGAATTAACAAGTGATCCAGTTTCTCTTACTTCTTATGCAGATGAACAATTAAAGGATATATATAATGATAGTGATTGAGATGGTATACCTGATTCAGAAGATAGTTTTAATTCTCAAGATGGTGTATTATGAGATTTAAATAATTTAGAATCCGAATTAAATGAATGACTTGATAGCTTACAAGAAACTATTAACTGATTAAGTTGTTGATTTAACAATGGTTGATGTATAGCTACTCCATTGAACTGGGCACCATTAGCTCCTTGAAATGATCCTACTTTTAATTGATATCCAATTTGAGATGGTTTAAAAGTAGAAGAATGAATACCGGTTTTTTCAGCTCTTACATGATTTCCTTGACCTTTTTGAGTACCAATTCCTTGAGTTTGGCCACCTTTTCCAGGTTCATTTCCAGCTTATTCATCTCCTTGAGCAGGTTGATACTTATGAACAACTAATCCAGCAAACTTTTTCAGATTATTTGTTACTCCTACTCTAACTTGATGAGTTTGAGTTGCTGCATGTTTTGGTTGACCAGCTGCAATTGCATGATATAGTTTCTTACCATGATTATCACCTTTAGTTCCATGATGAAACTGTATAGTTACAGCAAAACCATTTTTATGATGTAGTAGTGATTGATCTGGAGGTAATCCAGCTTCTGTTTGAACTCCTACTTATGGTTCTAGTTTTTGAGTAATAAATTGAACTTGTGAAAAAGATAGTGCTTGAAATTATGTTTCATCAAATGTAGCAGATAATTATTTGTCTTATCTTTCTTGAGGTTCTTATAATAATTCACTATTGTCAGATAGTGCTTGAGCTGTTTCGGATCATAGTTCTACTTGAAACTGACCTTTATACAAAATAGGTTCAGAAGGTACCGATTTGAGTTTAACGTTAAATAGTAGTGAATGATTTGATTATTCTGATGTTAAAGAATTTACTCAAACTAGAATACAGTCTTATCCATGATTTATTATGAATTGGATAACTGCTCAACTTGAGGAAATAGCTACAAAACTAACTGATTTCCCAAATCTTTATATAATACTTCCAGATTTTACTTCTATATTTCCTAGTTCATGATGAGAGATAGAAGATAGTTTAAGTATAGATTCTAATTTTTGAGATACTGGTTCTTGAGTTACAACTATAAATAGTTGAATAAAAGAAGTTTATTCTACTTTAAGTTCTTTACCTTTGGTTAATATAACTCAAGAAAACTTAATAGTTTATCTTCCTAGTATTACTCAGCAGCAAGCTGATAAAGTTGCAGCATCACGGACTCTTACTTTAAATCAACGGGAACAAGAAATTGAAAGATTCTCAAATGATATAACTTATTGATATACTTGTAGTAATTATTATGATAATCAAGATGATATAGATGCTTGTGAAGAAAAAAGAAATGATTTTATAAAACTTACTACTGATTTTAAATCTACTATTTCTAGCATTAGAAAAAATATAGAAATAATAAAATCATATGGTGAAATACCAAAAGAAGTAGCTAAGTTAATAAATAAAAAAGAAGATTATTTAGAACAAGTTCTTTGTAATGTTGAAGCTATAGGTTGAAATTTTGCTGATTGGATAGATACAAACTGAGATAGATTTAAAACTTGGGTTGAATTATTTATAATAATAAAAGCTGTTTTAAAATCTTGGCAATTATTGGTTGATGTATTTGTTTGATACGAGCAAGAATGTAAAGAGTGTAAAAATGAAAGATGAGACTTGTTAAATTTTGAGTTTGAACTTATAAGTATGATAGTTCCAAACATACCAATAATTAAGTTTCCTAAATGGCCTGATATTATACTAGATTTACATAATATAAGAGCATGATTAGAAATAGTTTTACCACAAATACAAGTTGAGCCTAGAACTATAAATCTTCCAGATTTACCACCTTTAATTTTACCTGATGGTATAGATATAAATATAAGTATTTCTATTCCTGAAGTTCCTTTACTTCCTGAGATAAATATTCCAGAGCTTAGAGATTTACCTAGTTTACCAAGTTTTGAACTACCAAATCTGCCACCAGCACCAATGCTTCCAAAGATATTTTCTCAACTAGAATGATTTTTAAATATACTTAAGCTTATAACAAAAGCTATGTGTATACTTAAATCTTCACCTTTTGTTCCTGAGTGGAGAGCTTGAGATCATATTGCATTTTTAACTGAAAGGTCTGGTTACCTGCCTACTGATTTTATAAATGTAAGCCTTCCTCAATACTCTTACTCAGCTGTTGATGCTGTTGAGATAAAATCTTATGTAAATTTAGATTTTGGTACTGATTTTATACCTGAATACTTTAGGACAATAATAGAACCAATTAATAATTTTACATCTGATTATACAAATTCTTTTGGAAATATAATAAACATTGATGCTTTAGATTATGGAGATTTTTGAAATGATATAAACGTAGATATTGATTTAGAGTCAACAGAACCATCTATTGATAGAAGTTTTGATTGATCTTATAATAACAATAATGTACTTTCACTTATAGTTTATGCTGTTTCAAATAAATTTAGAAACTGACTTAAATATATAGATGAAAATAAATCTGAAGAAATTACAAATCTAGAATTTAAGAAAAATATAAATTCATTTTTATCTAGTGAAATAGTTACTAAAGATCCAAAATTGGATGAACTTAGAAATGTGTGGAAAGAAGTAAATAATTATACTTTTTCTAAAGAAGATAAAATAATTGATGAATTATATAAAAACAATATTGATAAGTTTCAAACTGTTAAAAGTATTATAACTTCAGAAATAGAGTACAATAAGATTCTAAAAAATAAGTTAGAAACTCCATTTGTATTAAAACTTTCTGACGATTCTGATAGAATTAATGCTTATAATAAAGAGTTAAAAGTTTATAATGAAGCTTTTGTATCAAATGTTAAAGATTTATATAACTATGATAACTCACTTCAAAATGAGTTAAATAATATGAAGGATGATCTTATTTCAAAAGTAGATTCTGCTTTACCAGAAGTTAATAACAAAAATTTAATTGCTGCAAATAATGACTCTTCTAATAACTGAGGTTCATGTAATAGCTCTTGAAATACTTCTTGAGATTATTCATATAATTATGAATGAATTTATATATTAGAAGACTCTAAGTCTTATAGATTATTTGATTATCTAGATGAGCTTTCTTGATGAGAAGATACTTCAATATTGGACTATGATAATGATTGAGATGAAGATATGCTTTACTTTGTTAATGGTTCTTTATACCTAAAAGAAAACTTAAAAATAAAGGATAATAAAGTATATCTAGATGAAAATCCTATTGTAGTTGATATGTGAGATAATAAATTTATAGAAAATAATTTTATCTCTTCTGTTAAT
>JAAZVM010000005.1 GCA_018623505.1 Patescibacteria group bacterium
ATATAATTTTAATATTATCTTTTAATGTATTTTACTATGAAAAAGTTGGGCTGATTTTCATTAGTTGAGTTGATAGTTGTTGTTACTATTATTGCTATACTTGCAACTATATCATATATAAACCTTCTTTCATATGGTTGAGAAACTAGAGATGCAAGAAGAATGGCTGATATATGAGTTATTATAAGTTGAGTAGAGGAAATAAGAAATGATAAATGATACTATGAATTACCAGATGATGGTTTTAATATAACTTATAGCTGATGAGTAGTGTGGAGACAATGAGTCTTTGGTTATAATAATACTAGAGCTATAGGTCCTTCTATGTGACTTTCAAAAGCTCCAGTAGATCCACTTTCTGGTAATAATTACACATATAGTGTATTAAATACTAGAAAAGAATTTCAATTAGCTGTTGCTTTAGAGTGAGGTTATGATGATTTATGATTAGTTTCAAAAGCTAATGCTGGTGATAGATTAGCCTATACTTACATAAATGGTAATTATAATGGTAAGATAGCAAAAGTAACTATAGAAGATGTTACTTATATATTAGCTGTACCAACAATTATAAATAATGATGTAAGTGATGATGATTTACTTAGTATAATTCAAAATGCAAAACTTGCATATAATTGATCAGATTTTTTACCTTGAAGTTATGCTAATACTGTTTTTGATTTAGATGGTGATTGAGTTAATGACCCAATTGTAAATTTTGAAGAAGTAGTTGTATATGAATGAGATGAATCTTGATATGATCCATTAGTTGTTTATACAAATATACAAGAAGCTTATAGTTGAGTTACTGCAGCAAATGATTCTATAGAAGAAATAGTTTTAGTTGATGTAGTAGAAGAGCCTGAGATAGTTGAGGATTTTGTAGAAAATACAGTAGATGATATAGTCGATGCTGATGAAGTTATAGAAAGAGAAATAGTTACAACTATATACTGTTTAGATAAAGCAATTTGAGAAGAGTTTGTAGAAGATGGTATAACTTATAAGGTTGTAGATAACTCAAGTTATACTAATTGAATCAAAAGAAATCTTACTTATATAGATGATACACATAATTTATGTACAAGTCATGTTACAAGTATGGCTGATGTATTTAAGAGTGAGGGATATTGATCTTTGAGATGAAGGTCTTTAGATATAAGTTCATGGGATACCTCTAATGTTACAAGTATGCATTGAATGTTTTCTTGGACATATGGTTATCTAAATAATATATATATATGACCATATTGGGATACTTCAAAGGTAGAAGATATGTCTGAGATGTTTTTTCTTGCAAGGTCTAGAAGGGATTTTTCATGAATAGAAAATTGGGATACCTCAAGTGTAACCAATATGTCTAAAATGTTTATGGATACTGATTATTTTGATCAAGATATAAGTTGATGGGATACATCAAAAGTAGAAGATATGAGTAGTATGTTTAATCGTTCTGAAATTTTTAATCAAGATATAAGTTGATGGGATGTTTCTAGTGTAACAAATATGGCTAGTATGTTTGCAGATGCAGAATTGTTTGATTATGATTTAAGCACTTGGGATACATCAAAAGTAACAAATATGTCTCATATGTTTTACTCTTATAGTAGTTATGCTTATAACAACTGATGAGAAGCATTAAGTTTTGATACTTCTAATGTAGAAAATATGTCTGGTATGTTTTATTGAGCTGAAAATTTTAATCAAAATATAAACTGATTAAATACATCAAAAGTTAAAAATATGTACCGTATGTTTCAAAATTCATGATTTAGAAATTCTTGACTACCTCTTACTATAGATACATCATCTGTAGAAAATATGTCTAGAATGTTTGAGTATTCTTGATTTAATTCTGATATCTCTAATTTAGATACTTCATCTGTTACAAATATGTCTAGGATGTTTTATTGAAATAGATCTTTTAATCAAGATATAAGTTCATGGGATGTTTCTAATGTTACAAATATGAGTGAAATGTTTAGTTTAGCTAGTAGTTTTGATCAAAATTTGAGTTCATGGGATGTGTCAAATGTTGTTACTATGGAAGAAATGTTTAGCTGAGACTGGAGACCTCAATATGATTACTCTTTTAATAATTGATGACAACCTCTTACTTGGAATACTTCTTCTTTAGAGGTTATGAAGTGAATGTTTTCATCAAATGATTACTTTAATCAAGACGTATCTAGTTTTGATATATCAAGAGTAACTGATTTATCATGAGTTTTTTCTGATGCTTTTAGTTTTGATAATTGATGAATACCTTTAAACTCTTGGGATACTAGTTCTGTGACAAATTTTTCATGATTATTTAACTGAACTAGTTTTAATCAAGATATAAGCTCTTGGAATACCTCTTCAGCTACTAGTATGGCAAGTTTGTTTAATTCATCTTCTTTTAATCAAGATATAAGTTCTTGGAATGTATCCAATGTTTTAAATATGAATTATATGTTTTCATCAACTCCATTTAATCAAGATATAAGTTCTTGGAATGTGTCTTGAGTTGATTATATGCAATCAATGTTTTCATCAACTCCATTTAATCAAGATATAAGCTCTTGGGATGTATCTTGAGTATTAAATATGGAATGAATGTTTAATCAGGCATATAATTTCAATCAAGATATAAGTTCTTGGGATATTTCAAGTAATTCTTCATTATTATATTTTTTAGCAGGTACACCATTTAATTATTCAATTAATAATTGGGATATTTCAAGCGTAACTAATATGGATTATCTTTTTTTAAATGCATCCAATTTTAATCAACCTCTAGATAATTGGAATACATGAAATGTAACTAGCATGAGAGGTGTGTTTTGGTGAGCTTCTTCATTTAATCAACCTTTAAATAGTTGGGATACATGAAATGTAGAATATATGGATAGTATGTTCCGTTTAGCATCTAGTTTCAATCAACCTTTAAATGGTTGGGATACTGATAAGGTAATAAAAATGACTAATATGTTTACTGATGCTTCTTCTTTTGATTCAGATATTTCAACTTGGAATTTACCAAGGTTGAATAGTATTCAACAAATGTTTCTAAGAGCAACTAATTTTGATCAAGATTTAAGTTCATGGTATGCACCAAATATGGTTTACATGCAATCTGCATTTGAATGAGCTACAAGTTTTAGTTGAGATTTGAGTAATTGGTGTGTTTCTAGAGTAAGTAGAGAACCTTATCGTTTTCTATATCTAACTATATCTTGAAATGATTCATCTAAAAAACCTGTTTGGTGAACTTGTCCTTCTGGTAGTTAATTTTAAAACTCAAAACATTGTTTTTAGTTTTAACTCTTTATATTTTAAGTTTTAGATATTAAATGATTTTTTCAAAAAAAGCTTTTACACTTGTAGAGTTGATAGTTGTTATTACCATCTTGGCTGTTTTATGAACTATATCTTTTATGAGTTTTCAATGATATAGTAGTAATGCTAGAGATAGTAAAAGAATATCTGAGGTCTGATCAATTAAAAAAGTTCTTGAATTTTGAGTGTTAAAGAAAGGTTATTATGAATACCCTCAAGATGTAAATTTAGTTTTTTATTCTTGATCTATAGCTTGGATACAATGATATTTTTGAGATGAAGTTTTATCTAAATATGGTCCATGAACATGAATTTCTAAAGTTCCAACAGACCCTGTTTTATGAAATTATTATACTTATTCTTTATTGCCAAATAGAACAGAGTATCAACTTGCATATATGCTTGAAAATAATCAGGCAAATATATTAAAATCTAATAATGTTATAGCATCTGATAATATTTGATTTGCAAAAATTACATGAACTTATAATTCTAAAATATTAACTATTTCATCTTGATCATATTTAGATGTTATTGCTACTCCTTCTATTATCTCTAGTGATTTAGATGATTCTGATTTATCATCTCTTATAATAAATAATAAGCTTACTTTTGATAATTGAAAAAATTTACCTTATTCTTATTCTGATTTTTGATACAATGTTTTGTCAGATAATGATAAAAATATAATAAATCCAAGTTCATATTTAATTTATTCATGAGATAAAAATCTTTTAAATTCTTCTGATTTGATAGATAATATTAAATTAGCTTATTCATGAGTTTATGATAAATCATTAAGTTCGGATATTTCTTCTATAATTTCATTATGAGATTCTTTGGTTTGAGATACTTTGATAGATAAATATATTAATAAATCTGCTTCATCAAAAAAAATAAGTTATTGGTCATATAATAATTGATATACATTTTTAGATGCGAATAAAAATCCTATTTACCCTACTAGTTGTAAAAATCTTTTAGACAATAATTCTTTTAGAAATTCTGAGTTAGGCTCACCCTACAATTGAAGCTCATTTAAATCATGAAAATATTATGTTAAAGTTTGAGGTGATTCTTTTCCTGTTTACTGTGATATGGATACAGATTGATGAGGTTGGACTATGATAGTAAGTGCTGATAGTGAAAAAGATATTATAAGTATAGAAGCTGCTCATTTATTTGACCCTATAAATTCAGATAATATGAATATAGATGATGAATGAATAAGTAAATTTATATATTCTTCAGATTGGTCAGATATGATGGTTTATACAAGATGATATAAAGTTAAATGAACAAATTTAAATAAACAAAATATTTCTCTTAAATGATATACTAATATAGATTATCCATGAAATAGTACAGCTTCTAATTATAGTGCTGTAACTACTGCTGATGATATTTTATTGTTATGAAATCAATGAGCTGTGCAAGATAAAGCTTGAAATTGATGGAAAATATGAATGTGAATTAATCAATCTTGAAACGATTGATGTGAAGTTACTCATCTTCATTTTTGACCATGATATGTTCCTCAATGATTTGCAACTTGTAGAACAAGTCAATGAAAAATGAATAATTTTTATTGAAATGATAAACAATGAATTTCTAATGATTGGAGTAGTGCTTCTATGTATAAGCAAAACTGGTTTATTAGATAAGAAAAAACAACTAAAAAACTTTTGATTTTTAGTTGTTTTTTCTTATAATCTAGCCAATTGTACTACTTTTGATTGTGTAATTCTGGTGAAGTAGTGCATTTTTTCGCGTATTTGAAACCAAAAAGAGGTAAAAAATGATTGTGTAACTCCTTTCCTCATTTTTTATATTTTAACCTGTATTTTTGTATGCCAGCAAAAACTTCTAAGAATAATGAAATTTGAAGTTTATATGACATAAAAGGTCGTCATTATTTTACTGATGACAGATCTGTTGTATGAATTCCTGAAATGCTAGAGGTTCAACTAGACTCTTATAATGAATTTTTACAAAATGGTATAGATAAAGTTTTTAATGAATCTTTTCCTATATCTGATCACTCTGGTGAAAAAGTAGATATTTATTATAAAGGTTTTGCTTTAGAAGAGCCTAAGTTTGACCCAGTTACTTGTACTAGAAAAAATCTTAACTATGAGGCTCCTTTAAAAGTGAGACTTGAAATGTTAAATAAAGAAACTTGAGAAATAAAAGAACAAGATGTTTATATGTGAGGTATTCCTCTTATGACAAACTCAGCTACTTTTATTGTTAATGGTATTGAGAGAGTTATTGTTAACCAAATTGTAAGATCAACTGGTATATTTTTTACTTTAGGTGAAGAAGGTCACTCTTTAAAAGTAATACCTGCAAAATGATCTTGGTTTGAAATAGATATTGAAAAAAAATGAATTATTAATGTTAAAATTGATAAAAAAAGAAAATTACCAATATCAGTTGTTTTAAGAGCTTTTGGTTTAGAGTCAAATGCTGAAATTCTAGATGTATTTAAAGATTTAGGTGATGATATAATAGCTAATCATATTGCTCCAACTTTAGAAAAAGACAAGTCTACAAATAGATTAGAAGCTTTACATATTTTATATAAACTTCTAAGACCTTGAGATTTAGCTACTGATGAAAGAGTTGAAGAACTTTTTAATGTAACTTTCTTTGATGAAAAAAGATTTGATTTAGGTGAAGTTGCTAGATTAAAAATGAAATCAAAACTTGGTTTAAAAGCTGAATATTATTATGAGAATGGTAAATTTTTATCATTAGAAGATTTTATTGTTTCTTTAAAATATTATCTAAATTTAGTTTTCTGAGCTAAAGATCACTTTGTTGATGATATAGATCATCTTGAAAACAGAAGAGTTAGATCTGTTTGAGAATTAGTTATGGATAAAATCAAAGTTGGTATTGCTAGAATGGAAAGAATAGCAAAAGACAGAATGACAATTGTAGAAATGGATGATGCTACTCCAGGTACATTTATCAACTCTAGACCTATAGTTGCTATAATGAAAGAATTCTTTTGAAGTTCTCAATTATCACAATTTATGGATCAATCTAATCCTCTTTCAGAATTAGGACACAAAAGAAGAGTTTCAGCTTTATGACCTGGTTGATTAACTAGAGAAAGAGCTTCATTTGAAGTTAGAGATGTTCACCCAACTCAATATGGTAGAATATGTCCAATTGCAACTCCAGAAGGACCAAATATTGGTCTAGTATTACACTTTGCTTCTTATGCTAAAGTTGATAAATATGGTTTCATATTAACTCCATTTAGAGTTGTAGAACATGAAGTTAAAAATGATGGTAAATCTGCAATTAATAGAATAACTTTAAATGACATTATCAGTGATGATTGAAAAGTTATTGTTTCTGAAAAAACTTTAATTACTGAAAAAGATGCTAAAGATTTAAAAGATAAATTATCTGACAAAAAAATTGAAGTTAGAGGTTTTTTAACAGATAAATTTGATTATTTTGATGCACATCAAGAAAGAGTTTTAACTATAGCTGAAGCTGGTACTCCAGTTGATGAATATGGTAACTTTACTTCTACTAGACTTTCTTCTAGAGCTGCAAATGAACCTACTATTTCATATGTAAGAGAAGTTACTCATATAGATGTTTCATCAAAACAAACAATGTCAGTTGAAACAAGTCTTATTCCTTTCTTAGAGCATGATGATGCAACTAGAGCCGAAATGGGTTCAAACATGATGAGACAAGCTGTTCCATTAGTTAGACCTAAAGCTCCTGTCGTTGGTACAGGTATGGAAAGAATAGTTTGAGAATGATCAGGTTATGTTATTTTGGCCGAAGATGACTGAGAAGTTATCTGAGTAGATGCTAAACATATAACTGTTCTTTATAAAAATGGTGATAAAAAACTTTATGAATTAACTACATTCAAAAGATCAAATCATGATATGATAGTTCATCAAACTCCATTAGTTTCACATGGTCAAAAACTTAAAAAATGAGATGTTTTATGTGATGGTCATGCTGTTGAAAATTGAGAACTAGCTCTTTGAAGAAATCTTACTGTTGCATATATGCCATGGAAAGGTTATAACTTTGAGGATGCAATTATTATATCAAGTAAATTAGTAGAAGAAGATTACTATACATCAGTTCATATAAGTGAATATACTCTTGATGTTAGAGAAACTAAACTATGACCTGAACAAACTACAGATGATATACCAAATGTTTCAAGTGCTAAATTAAAAGATTTAGATGTTGATGGTATTATTAGAGTTGGTGCTTATGTTCAAGGTTGAGATATATTGGTTGGTAAAATTACTCCAAAAGGTGAACAAGAGCTTTCTCCAGAAGAAAGATTATTAAGAGCAATTTTCGGTGATAAATCAAAAGATGTTAAAGATAGTTCTCTTAGGCTTCCATCTGGTCAAGGTGGTAAAATTTTACAAGTTCACATACTAAAAAGAGAAAATGGTGATAATTTACCAACTTGAGTATTTAAACAAGTAAAAGTTTTTGTTGCTGCTACAAGAAAAATAGAAGTTTGAGATAAAATGGCAGGTAGACATGGTAATAAAGGTATTGTTTCAAGAGTAGTTCCTGTTGAAGATATGCCATTTATGGAAGATGGTACTCCTGTAGATATTATTTTAAATCCACTATGAGTAGTATCAAGAATGAATATTGGACAAGTACTTGAACCACACTTAGGTATGGCTGCTAGTAAAATGGGGGTAACTGTTGCTACACCTATATTAAACTGATTAGAGGTAGAAAAAGTAACTGAGCTTATGGAAAAAGCTGGTATGAGTTCAGATGGTAAAGTTCAACTTTATGATGGTGAAACATGAGAAGCATTTAAAGAAAGAACTATGGTTTGAGTAAAATATATGCTTAAACTTCATCACTTAGTTGAAGAAAAAATTCATGCGAGATCTGTATGACCATACTCTATGGTAACTCAACAACCACTTTGAGGTAAGGCTCAAAATTGAGGTCAAAGATTCTGAGAAATGGAGGTTTGGGCATTAGAAGCATATGCTGCAAGTAATATACTTCAAGAAATGATTACTATAAAATCAGATGATGTTGCTGGTAGAACTCAAGCTTACGAAGCTATAGTTAAAAATGCACCTATTAAAAAACCAAATATCCCTGAATCATTTAATGTACTATTAAAAGAATTACAATCTATTTGATTAGACTTAGATTTATTAGATAATGAAGAGTTAGAACAAAAAGAATCAGAGGCTGATGCTAGATATGAACAAGTAATTAAAATAGAAAATAAGGTACAAGGTGAAGAATCAAATGATGAAGATTCAGAAGAGAAATAATTCTCTTCTTCCAATTATTTGGAATAATATTCAAAATTTTTAATCTCTAATTTTAATCATAATGTTTGATAAATCTTTAGATAATTTTCTAAATGACAAAATCACAGATTTTTCTGAAATCGCAAAAGATATCGGAAAAAAAGATATTACAAAAGGTAAAAATCTAGATAATCTAGCTTGAATATCTCTTTGAATTTCAAGTCCAGAAAGAATTAGATCTTTATCTCATGGTAAAGTTTTAATAAGTGAAACAATTAACTATAGAACACAAAGGCCAGAAAGAGGATGACTTTTTTGTGAACAAATTTTTGGTCCTAGAAAAAACTATGAATGTGCTTGTTGAAAATATAAAAGAATAAGATATAAAGGAATAGTTTGTGAAAGATGTTGAGTTGAAGTTACTAAATCTTCTGTTAGAAGAGAAAGAATGGCTCATATTGATTTATATGCACCAGTTGCACATACTTGGTATCTTAAGTCTGTTCCAGGTAGAATAGGTTTATTCTTAGATTTACCAGTTAAAAAACTAGAACAAGTTGTTTATTTTGCATCTTACATAGTTACTGATGTTTTTGAAGATAAACTAGAAGAAGCAAATAAAGAACTAAATGAAAAATTTAAAATTTCAAAAACTGAACTTCAAAAAGAAATACAAAGAGAAGTTTCAGAACTAAAATTAAAAAAAGAAGCTTGAGAATTAACTGAAAAAAAGTTTAAAACTGAAGAAGCTATTTTAATGCAAAAACTTGATGAATTAGAAACTGAATTTGATGATTTAAAAAATGGTTTAAAATCATTAAAAGTAGGTTCTGTTATTTGAGAGTTAGAATACAGAGTTTTAGATTCAAAATTTCCACATGTTTTTAAATGAGGTACATGAGCTGAATACTTAAAAGTTTTACTTTCTAGAATAGATTTATTAAAATTTATTGAAGAACAAGAAGTGGAGCTAAAAACAGCTACTCAAATAAAACAAAAGAAAATACTTCAAAAAATTAAGTTAGCATCAAGTTTACTTAAATCTGGACAAAGACCAGAGTGGTTCATACTTGAGGCTTTACCAATTATACCACCAGATCTAAGACCAATGATACAATTAGATGGTTGAAGATTTGCTTCTAGTGATTTAAATGATCTTTATAGAAGAGTAATTAACAGAAACAATAGACTTAAAAAACTTATTGAATTAGGTGCTCCTGATGTTATTCTTAAAAATGAAAAAAGAATGCTTCAAGAGTCAGTTGATATGTTATTAACTGGAGAAACTAGAACTAATAGATCAGGTTTTGTAACTGCAAATAAGAAAAAATTAAAATCATTAACTGAAATACTTAAAGGTAAACAAGGTAGATTTAGACAAAACTTACTAGGTAAGAGGGTTGATTACTCTGCTAGATCTGTTATCGTTGTTGGACCATCGTTAAAAATGGATGAATGTGGTTTACCAAAAACTATGGCATTGATTTTATTTAAACCATTTGTTATTGCTAAGCTTATAGAGGATGGTATGGTTTATAATATAAAACATGCTGAAAAATTTATAGAAAAAGGTACTAAAGAAGTTTGGGATGCTTTAGATGAAGTTATTGATGGGAAATATGTTCTTATGAACAGAGCTCCTACTCTTCATAGACTTTCTATACAAGCATTTAAGCCAGTTTTAGTTGAAGGTAAGGCAATTCAATTACATCCATTAACGTGTCCTGCATTTAATGCGGATTTCGACTGAGATCAAATGGCTGTACATTTACCTATTACTGATAAAGCTCAAGCTGAAGCTAGAGAGCTTATGGTTACATCAAAAAACTTATTAGCTCCTTCAAGTTGAGAACCAATTATTTCTCCTTCACAAGATATGATTTTATGATCATATTATGTTACTGCATTAGATGAAAATGGTTTATGAGCATGAAAAGTTTTTGCAACTATGGATGAAGTATGACTTGCTTATGATGCATGAGTTTTATGAATTAAATCACCAGTAAAAGTAAGATTAAACTGAGAAATAGTAGAAACTTGTTATGGTAGATTACTTTTCAATGAAATAGTTCCTGAATGATTAGGTTTCATTAATGAAACATTAAAAAAATGAGCACTTAAAAAAATCCTAGCTAGATGTTTTGAAGATTTAGGTTCTGAAATTACTGCACAATTTGTAGATGATATCAAAAACTTCTGATATAAATACTCTACAATTTCAGGGTTAACTATTTCTAAAGATGATATGATAACTCCAGATAACAAAAAGGAATTATTAAATGATGCATCAGAAAAAGTTAAATATATACAAAAAAAATGGTATAATGGTTTCTTAACTGAAGATGAAAAATATAATCAATCAATAAAAATATGGGCTGAAGTTAAAAAGGTTATTGAATCAGAGATGAAAGAACTTTTTGACCAAAAAAATCATATTTATAACTTTATTGATTCATGAGCTAGATGAAACCGGTGAAATATTACTCAATTATGTTGAATGAAATGACTAGTAGCTTCTACTTCATGAAAAACTATTGAGTTACCTATTAAATCTACTCTAAAAGAATGATTTTCTACACTAGAATACTTTATTGCAACTCATGGTTGAAGAAAAGGTAAATCAGATACTGCCCTTAAAACTGCACAATCATGATACCTAACAAGAAGACTTGTTGACTCTTCTCAAAACATAATAGTTAAAGAAGATGATTGTAATACACTACATTATAAAACAGTTGTAAGATGAGAATCTACTTGAAGTTTTGATGAAAAATTTGAAGATAGAATTTACTCTCATACTATTGCAAATGATGTAAAAAATGAAGCTTGAGAAGTTGTAGTTATTTCTTGAACTATAGTTGATACAAAAGTATTAAAAGTTTTAGAAGATAATTCTATTAATTCTGTTGATATCAGATCTGTTCTTACTTGTGAAACTGAAGGTTGAGTATGTAAAGCTTGTTACTGATTAGATTTAGGTCTAAATAAAGAAGTTGAAATTGGTAGTCCAGTTTGAGTAATTGCTGCACAATCTATTGGTGAACCTGGTACTCAGCTTACGATGAGAACTTTCCACTCTGGTTGAGTAGCTAAGGAAGGTTGAGATATGACTCAAGGTTTAGCAAGAGTTGAAGAATTATTCGAAGCAAGAAACCCAAAAGCTGTTGCTGAAATATCTGATCTAGATTGAGTAGTATCTATAGAGGTTAAAGATAATTCAAAAATAGTAACTATTGTTTCAGAAGAATTATTTACAGAAGAATACTATTATGGTGATTGATTTGAACCATCAATAAAAGTATGACAAGTTATTAAAGCAAAACAAACTATTGCAAAATCTACAACTGATAAACAAAAAGTTGTTTCTAAGTTTTCATGAGAAGTTAAGAAAATAGAGGATTGAGTTATAATTGTAAAAGATATTGATAATAGAGTTTGTGAATATGTTTTTGAATTAGGTAAAACTCTTTTAGTTAAAGAAGGAGATTTTGTTAAAAAATGACAAAAACTTACTGAATGAGCTTTAAATATCCAAAAACTTAAAGATGTTGCTTGAGTGTTATCAGCAGAACAATATATAGTAGATGAAATCAAATCTATTTATTCATCTCAAGGTCAAACTGTTAATTCTAAACATATTGAATTAATTGTTAGACAAATGTTCTCTAGAGTTAGAGTTACATCAAAATGAGATAGTGATTTCTTCCCTTGAGATATAATTGATATTATCAAATTTAAGGCTGAAAATGATAGATTAATCAGAGAAGGTAAAAAACCAGGTATAGCTGAAAGATTACTTTTAGGTATAACTAAAATTTCTCTTTATACTGATTCATGGTTATCTGCTGCTTCTTTCCAAGAAACAGTTAGAGTACTAGTAGAATGATCAGTTACTTGAAAAATTGATAAATTCCAAGAAATGAAAGAAAATGTAATTATCGGTAGATTGATACCAGCTGGTAAACAATATAGAAAATTACATAATATTCAAAATGAGTATGATGAAATAGATGATCAATATTTTGATCCAGATGATGATAATGTTGATGTTTCTGAAACTCATCTAGAAGAGATAAAAAAAGAAATGGAACATGAAAGTGATTTCTAATTTCAAAAAAAACAAAAACTTTTAAGTTTTTGTTTTTTTATAAATCATTTAGCATTTTTAGTACATCATCAGCATCATCATCTGCTTCATTTGCTTGAGCTGCTTTGATTTTTTCTTTTGAATCTTTCATTTTATATTCTTGCCATTCTATTAGATGTTTCTCATTTAAGTTTTTTATTTCTTTTTGGTATTTATCTTCTAATGCTTCAAGTTTTTTCTTTTCAGTATCAAGTATATTGAAAAGTCTATCAACTTGATTATCTGTCATAGAAGGAAGTATATCAAACCAGTATTGTTTTTCATCATCATCCATAGAACCAGTTTCAGTAACTAGTTTTACCAATTCTGGGTATGCAGCCATTATTTCATCAGAAACCTTGAAAACTTTTCAGTCATGATTTATATCTGCCATATTTTTGTTTTTATATTTTAAATTTATATGTTAATTATATCAAACTATTTTAAAATTTGCAAATAAAAAATACTCCCTATAATAAAAAATATATAATTTTAACTTTAAAATAGATGACTTTAGTTTATTTATGAGTTTATACTCTAGTTTTAGTTTTTTTGTGGATACTGTTCTTAGTTGCTAAAATCCACTCTTATAAATTTAAAAATTTTTCAAATCATATAGAAAAAACAACCAAGATTTTATTATTTTTTCTTATAACTATGTCAGTTATTGGTTATGTTTTAATTCTATTTTTTTCAAGTGATGTTAATTCTTGAGGTGAAGTAAAAAAATCAAATTTTAATGAAGTTAATTATTAAGAATATGGAAAAGACAATATTTAGTAAAATAATAGATAGGGAAATACCAAGTGATATAGTTTTTGAAAATGAAGAAATTATAGTAATAAAAGATATAAATCCACAAGCAAAAACTCATTTATTGATTATACCTAAAAAAGTTATAGAAACTATAAACGATTTAGATGATTCTGATTCTCAGCTTATTGCTAATATGTTTTTTATAGCAAAAAAAATAGCGTCAGATTTATGAATTTCAGAATGATATAAGCTTCATTTTAATGTTTGAAAATTATGAGGACAAGAAGTTATGCATTTACATTTACACTTACTTTCTAATAT
>JAAZVM010000054.1 GCA_018623505.1 Patescibacteria group bacterium
AAAGTTAGTAAAACTATTAAGCTTTGGATATAAAGATATAAAAAGAAGAAAAAATGAAGTAAAAACTACAAGCTACAAAATAAAAGACTAAACAGAATTGTTTAGTCTTTTATTTTATGATTTATTTATCTAGAACTTCAGATATTATTATCAAATCCTAGATAAATAAGAGATGTATTAAAAATTAATAACTTTAATAATTAAAATCTTGTGAAAACTTTTTTAGGTTCTATTTTTTCTTCACCTTCATCTTTAGAAGAGTTATCTACATTTTCTTTTGTAGTATCATTAGTTGCTCTATAAAAGAAAACTTTATCTCTTCATCTATTAGCTGACCTGAAATATTCTCAACTTAGTAGATTTTTAGAAAGTAATTCATCAGAATCACCTTTATTTTTTCTATCAATATTTCAGTCTTCTATTAATACAGCATAATACTTTTCACCTTTAATTTCGATAGTAGAAATAGGTTTATCTTGCATTTGTGAAATATCAAAAGATTTTATATAATCTTTTTCAGCTTGTTGTTGTTCCATTTTTTTAGAAGCTTCTTTTGCTTTTTCTACTAATGATTTTCTTAAAGAATCTATGTTCACAGAACCATCTTCATTAAAAGTAACATCTACTTCATATCATTTATTATAAGAGTCGTTAAGTCATCTATCATTGAAATCAAAGTTTAGAGTTCAGTTTTCATAAGAATTAAATGAAAACCCTACTCTGTTATTTTTAAATAAACTTATCCAATCAGATTTTTTTATTTCTTTATCACTAATTGATAAATCTCATAAGTTTAGAGTTAAGTCTTTTAATGTGTCTTTTACTTTTTCTTTTTCTGATTTAGTTTTTTCTTTTTCTGACTTTTCAGAAAGGTCATTTTTTAATTTATCTAATAATGAGTTAAAATCATCTGGTCTATTTAATAATGATTTATTAATTATTTTTTTAATAACTATTCAGTCTTTTTCTAAAATTATTATTTTTTTGTTAGAATTACTTACAAAGGGTTCTACTAAAAGATTTTCTCAACTAGCTAAAGTTGTTAAATTTCATTTTTCTAAATTATCAATATCTAATTCTAATTCTCACTTATTATCAAGAACTGGAACTTCTGTTGTATTTGATTCACCTTTTGATGTTGTTTTAACCTCACCTTTAGATATAGAAATATAATAATTTTTTTCATTTATATTAATTACATTTCTATAAGTTATTTCAGAGTTATGTTCTAACACATTTCTTTGTGATAAAGCATTTATATTTGAAGCTGAAAAATCATTAATTTCTTCTATTTTATAAGTATATGTTTCACCTCATATTTCAATAATTTGTAATTCTCATACTTTAAAATCAGATGATACAAGCTCTTTTACATAAACTCATATTTTATCATGTTCAGATAGATTAGATTCATTATGATTTATACTATCAGATTTAACTTCATTTTTATTATAAAAATCAACAGCATTTTCACCTTCTGATAATAAACCTAAAGCAATTAAGGTCTTTGTGCCAGCTTTACCATCAGGTAATAGGTTATTATTTTTTTGAAATTCAACTATAGCATTATAAGTTTCTTTTCAAAATTTACCATCTGCTCAAAAATTAGGTAATTTAATTCAATTATCTACTAATTTAGTTTTTATAACTGTAAAATCTCCAGAATCTGCTTTCATACTTTTATAAAAAGATAAAGAAGAGTTATATTTTTGTTGTTCTGTTTCTTGTGGTTGTTCTGACTCTTGTACTTCTAATTCTTGTGTTTCTGTTTCTTGTACTTCTGTTTCTTGTACTTCTGTTTCTTGTACTTCTGTTTCTTGTACTTCTGTTTCTTGTGCTTCTGCTTCTGCTTCTTGTGCTTCTGTTTCTTGTGCTTCTGTTTCTTGTACTTCTGCTTCTTGTGGTTGTTCTGTTTCTTGTGCTTCTGTTTCTTTTGCTTGTTCTGCTTCTTGTGCTTCTGTTTCTTTTGCTTGTTCTGCTTCTTGTACTTCTGTTTCTTTTGCTTGTTCTGCTTCTTGTACTTCTGTTTCTTTTGCTTGTTCTGCTTCTTGTACTTCTGTTTCTTTTGCTTGTTCTTTTGAAGAATTTATTAAAATCTCATTACCAGAGATCCATTTGGCACTTGAATTGTCAATATTACCATTAGAGTCATAATTCAAAACCAAAGTATCACTTCAATAAAAATATCTATCATATTCAATTTCTATTTTATCTGAATTAATTCTTATTCATTTAAAATCTTCATTATCCTCAGAGAATCTAGATCAATATCTATACATATTTCACTCTATAAATCATAATGCAGTATTTAAAGAATATTCTAGTCAAGTATATACATTTCAAGATTTATATTCTCATAATATTGGTATATTAAAACCAGTTGACTCTAAAAGACTCCTTAATGAATTATATCATTGTTTATCACTTACATATAATCATTCAGATAACATTTCTGATATATTATTTTTAATATCATGCTTAGTTTCATTGTTAACTTGTTCTGTCTCTGAACTCAATAAATTTTGCAATGATTCAAATTCTTTCAAATCATCACGATCTATTTTATGATTAGAAATAACAGCATCTAATAACTCTCTAGAACTTTTTGGTTTTTCAGCATGAGCCTCTCTTAATACTTCTGACTCTTGAAAATAAAAAACACCCATAGAAATTTTAAGTAAATTTTTACAATTTTCAATAAAATTAAACATAATATATTTTTATAATTTAAATACCTTTTAATAATAACATATTTAATTATCAAAATGCTATTATTTAAGATTGACATATATTATTATTATTTTTTAGTTTTAAATTTCAGTTTTTTAGGCTTTTTTTTATAATTTATAGAGTTTATTAATTTTTATTTTTTAGATGGATATATTTTTTTACATAGTTATAAGCATATTTGGTTTACTTTTTTGAAGTTTTTCTTCTGTACTAATTCATAGACTAAAATCATGAGAAAAGTGAATATGGTCAGGAAGAAGTCATTGCAATAATTGTAATACTACTTTAAAATCATATGATTTAATCCCGATTTTTTCTTGGTTAAGTACTTTATGAAAATGTAGATATTGTAAAAAATCAATATCTGCTATATACCCTATTCTTGAATTATCAACAGCATTAGTCTTTTTACTCATAAGTGTATTTATTATAGATATAAATCTTGTAATTGGTTTTGATAAACTAGAAATAATTAAACTATTTTTCTGGCTTATAGTATGATTTATAACTATTTTATACATATACTACGATATACTTTTCCTTGAAATACATGAAGGTATTATGCTATCATGAGTTATTATTTGAAGTATATGAATTTTAGCTAATCAATTTTCTATTCCTTTGATATGAACACTTGAAACAAATAATTTTAACTCTTTGTTTCAAAATATAATTAGCATAATATTTTATGCTATCTCTATAACTTCATTATACTTTATAATGTTAAAAGAGCTTAAAATAAGGTATGATATACTGATTCTTTGAATAATAACTTTATGATTATTTGCATTTAAATACTTTTGATTTGAGTTTAAAAATAATCCAATATTAAGCTGATTTATTTGAGCTTTTGCTATATATGTATTTTTCTTTTTACAAATAGTTTTATCAGGATGAAGAGCTTTATGATGATGAGATTTAAGAATAGCAATTATGATATGAATACTTTTATGAATAAATTATAGTTTCCCTGCTATGATGATTGTTTATCTAGTATGAAGTATAGTTTCTGTTTTCATTATTTTGGTACAAAAATTAAAAGCAAAATGAGGAAAAATAAACACTCAAGTTCCCTTTGGTCCT
>JAAZVM010000055.1 GCA_018623505.1 Patescibacteria group bacterium
TACAATAGTTTTTATAATGTATCTTGAGAGTTATCAAAAAAAGAAGAGGAATTAAAGTCGGATAATTTACCCTTAGTAGAGACTGATTTAGAACCAGAGTTTTTACAATATTTACATGGTAAAAATAGTTTATCTAAGATGTATAGAAATATATATAGAGATACTTTTGAACCTAGTGAATTAGATGCAATAGATGACGAAGACTATAAAGAAAAAAAGACAAATAGAGAATATAGGATAAAAATTGCTGTTACAAAAAACTTAAAAGAATTTCTTTATAAGATATATGAGTTATATGAAAAAGTTTCATATACAAGGAGGGATATCAAAAAAAATGCCAACTTGATTGCATTACTTTATAAACAAGCTCAAATTTTTTACAAGGTATTACTTGATAAAAATTTATTAAATATTGATCAGGCTAATCCAGAAAATTATGAAGAAAATCCAAATTTATTTAGTATTTTTAACATAATATATGGTAAAAGTTTTATTATTTCTAATAATGATGATTTTCTTGAATTTTTAATTTATAATAATATTGCTATAACTGATTCATTTAGTAATCAAAAAAATACTGATAATGATTCTGAAAATGAATCAAATTTAAATGATGAATTATTAAATGAATTCATTTATCTATCACATAATGACTTTATATCTGAAGTTAATTCCAAAGGTACGATAACTTTTATTACCACTTTATTTAAAAATAGAAACAAATGAGATAGAATTACTAAATTTGCAAATATATATGGTGTAAATGAAGAAGTAGTTAGAAAGCAGTTTCTTGATATAGAAACCTTATTTAACAATAATCAAAATTTAACTATTGGAAATCTAATTGATATAGATCAAAACCACTTTATTTTCTTATACAACTACTATAGATTTGATAGTATTTGTAAGACGAGAAAAAAAATTGATAAAGAAAAATACTATAATGATTTATCTAAAAACGATGGTTTTCAGGTATTACTTAAATCTAAACTTTGAATAAGGTGAAAATTTTCAGATAAGTGACATTATAATACTTCAAGTGAAACATTTCAAAAAACAGCAACTCAATTAGTTGAAAATTTCTCAAGATGATATATTAACATTGAGGACACTAGTATTGAAGTAACAAATAAAGATAATAAAAAAGAACAATTGCAATTATTTCTGCATACTAAACTTTACTCTCCATGATCTCATTTTGAAGAAAAAGAAGTTTTAGATTATTTAAATGTTGCTCTTGATATATGTATATGACTTAAACAATGAAAAAGAGACTTCTCTGGATTAGAACTTGAATACTTAAATACTCTTCAAAGATATAGTATATTACCAGATAATCTTTGAAAAATTGATAAACAAAAAGGTGTTTATGAAAACTTATGACAACTTATTTCATGGCTTAAGGTAGTTAAATATAAAGCAGATATATTAGTTGATGAAAATAAAGATGTTGATTCTTGATTTGAGGAATTACAAAATATTTTGTGAGCAGACTTATTTATTGACAATAAAAATAATTGAAGTGTGAAATCTTCTCTTGGCTCTACTAAATCATTTTGAAGATCCCTTGAAAAGCTTATAAGTAAGTATAATTGAGATATTCATAAACTATGAGACCTTGTAAGATGAAGGATAGTATGTCCAGATCTAAACACCTTGATTGATAAGATTAAAAAAATAGATGATAAGTTATATTGATCTGACTTAATAGACTCATATTTTTTTGATGATCAGTTTTGAGATATTTTTTCTCTTTCAAAGAAAAAGTCTTGATTTAGGGATTTTAAAGTTGATATAAGACTTAAAAATGGTATGACAGTTGAGCTACAATTACAACTATGATGTATGGCAGAAGCAAAAACTCATTGAATTGAATTTGAAAATGATGATAAAGAAAAACTAAATTCAGAAAATGCTTTACTAAGTAAAGATGAGTTATTATCTGCTGTAAAGATATATTATAGATCAGAATGAAAAAAATTAGATTTAAAAGCTTTATCGTTCATATATAAATGATGATTGAACGAATTGAAACTTGATTCAGATTTTACTGAGTATATCAATACTGAATCAAATAGATGAAAAATTTCTTGAGATGACACATATCATGTAATTAGACTTTTAAGTGATAAATCAACTAAAGAAGAAGATAAACAATTAAAGAAAAAACTTACAAGAATTGAAAGATTAATATTTGAAAAATCATTTAAATCCGAAGTTTTATGATATATTTGATCTCTGACTAAAAATAAAAAACAATAAATAATTATTTATTGTTTTTTATTTTTAGTTTAAAAATTTCTCTTCAAACTAACTGATTATCTCTTTTGTATAGTAGACTTCATTTATTTGTAGTTATGTCATCTATATTTGGAAATAATTTAATAACTTCGCAATAATTTTCAATTATATGGTATATATCATTAAAATATTGATATTTTCATCTTAAGTCCCAAAAAGGGAAGCATATAACTAAGTTTCAATTGTATCAAGTTTTTGAAAGATTTTCGAAAAATAGCTTATATAATTGTTTTAAACTTTCTCTTTGTTTTTCAATTCTTACTATACTTATATTTTTCTTTGTCATTATCTCTCATAAGTATCACTCTGTTACTATAGATTCAACTTTTCAATTATTGATTATATCAGCTTCATTTATAAATTTAGAGTTTAATTTGAAAAAGTCATAATTTTCTAGCTTTATGTTATTTTCTTTAACGAAACTTAGTAAATTTGACTTAGAAAGTTCCACCATTTTTTCATTTAAATCACTTCAATATAAGTTTAGTCTTCATTGTAATGCTCATTCTATTAATACTGTTCCAAGTCCAACAAAAGGATCATAAATAGAATTTCATCATGCTATATTTAGCATTATCTGACATAATTTTGGAGGTAACATACCAGTTTGCATATCTCTATCCTTTGAATAGTCTCTTTTTGAATATGCATTTATGTCTTGTATCCAAATCGTTGTTCATATATATTGATTAGTATCAGTATATATATAACTAAAATCTGTTCACTTTTTAACTAATTTTTCAGCTATAATTTGAGCAGAACTTAATGGTTTAAAATCTTTATTTATAAATCTAGAATTTATTCAAATTGATTTTAAATCTTTTTTTATGCTCATTAATTCAGTTTTTAGACTTTTTTTCTTTCAAAAAATACTTAATCAATAATTAAATTTTCAATCATGATTTTCTGCAAAATTTACAATTGACTTATTTGTTATTTCTATAATTTTTATAGTTCATCAAAGTGTATTTGATTTTTTAATTATTTTTTCTTTATCAATACTATCTAATATCAATATTTCTTTATCAAAATAAACAGTTTTTCACTTTGGAAAAACTGCCAATAATTCTGCAATTGATAATTTATACTCTCTTCAAAGTTGGAATCAAAACATTATAATCAAAGTTTAGTAACTAATTCTTTTTGTACGTCTTCAATAGATTGATTTGCATTTACTTTTATTAGTTTTCATTCATTTTTATACTCTTCTACTACTGGTAAAGTTTCTTCAAAAAATGTTTCAATTCTTTGCTTTATAGCATCTTCATTATCATCTTTTCTTTTTTCAAGTATATCTCATGTTCTAGGATCATGTATTGTTCAAGATATAAATGTTTCACCAGTTTTTGGATTATACATTCTTCATAGTAATCTTTTTGTAACTTCTTCTTTTGGTAAATCAAAAAGTACAACTTTAAAATCATTAACTAGTAGATCTATTAAGTTTTTTTGTTCTTTGTTTCTTGGTATTCAGTCAAATATAATATTAGA
>JAAZVM010000056.1 GCA_018623505.1 Patescibacteria group bacterium
AAGCAACTTTAGATATAGTATCAACGTGAGAAATATCAAAAGTTGAAAGTTTAACTTCATAAAGATTAACTTTTATTCATAAAAGTTTTCATAGAAAAAGAAAATCTTCTTTTAATTCAGAAATTCTATCATCATAAATTGTAATTTCTGATGGTATATATCACAAATTATTAATAATATAATACAAAACTCTTAATGGTTTATTTGAATGTCTAGGTACAACTAATCAAGGAATATCTTTTGAAGAATGATTAAGTATTGAAACTATTTTTGCTGATTGTATATCACTCCTTCAAGCCGTTAATATAACATCTGTAAAGTCTAAAATTTCTCTACAAATATGTTCTTTTTTATAAAAAAAATCAATAAAATTATTCAATCAAATTGAATCAACTACCTTATTTCATTTTTCTCATCTATTTTTTGAGAATAGATCAAATTCTAACTGAGTTAATCTAGAAAATATAGTATCATCTAAATCAGAAAAAATAATATTTCAATCAATTCTAGGTAGTCATTTAATTTTAGATAAAAGTCAAAGGTCTACATTACCCTTTAAAAAATTAGATAATTCATTTACACCAACAACAGATAAGCCCAATTGTTTTTCCATAAACTAAAATTTAATTTTTATTTAATATATTTTAAATATATATATATTTTGTCAAATAAAAAAGATAAAGAATTAATCTTCTTTATCTTTTTTATACAACATACTATACAAAGTAGGTATTACAAATAGTGTCATTGTAGATCAAGCAATTAAACCAAATATAATAGTAAAACCTAATCAAGCCCAAAACTCATCTTGTAATGCTAGAGGTAATACTCAAAATACTGTAGTCAAAGTAGTAACTATAATTGGTTGTAGTCTTGATTTACCTGCCGAAACTATAGCATGAAGTTTATCCATTCATTTTTCTATATTATTATTCATCCTATCTATAAGTATAATAGCATCATTAACAACAACTCAAGTAAGAGCTATAAATCAAATCATAAATGGCATACTATATGGGTTTCAAGTTATGAATAATCATATATTTACACCTAAAAGAGCCAATAAAACAGAATACAATACAATCAAAGGCTGCCTAAAACTATTGAACTGAAAAACTAAAATAGAAAAAATCAAAAACATAGATATGAATAATGATTTTATAGTTGATTGAATAAGTTCCGCATTTTCTACATTTTCTCATCAAGTTGTGAATGATATACCTGATGGGTAATTATATGATTTTGCATATTCATTTAATAATGGTTGTACTTCTGTTGGAAGAAATCAAAAATCAAGATCTGACTCTACAGTTATAGATATATTTCAAGATTCTCTATTTATTGTTGAGACAGCATTCGAAAAATCATAATTAACATAATCTCAGACTCTTATATTTCAAATTCTTGTATTTATATAAAGATCTTGTATTTGTGTTGGACTTAATGAGTCATCAAATTCTCAAATTTTTAAAACGATATCATTATCCTCAAATTCTGACTTTATACTTGAGCTTTTTATTCAGTTTGTGTATTGATAAAGTTCTCATAAAATATCATTTGGATTTAATCATATACTAACTAGCTTATCATTATCTATAGTAAATATAAATTGTCCTGGAGTATCCTTGCTACTCATTGATACATTTTTAGTTCAATCTATAGTTTTAAAGTAACTTTCAAAATCTTTAGCAACTTTTTTTAATTCTAAAACTTTATTAGAATTATTAGCAATCAGCTTAATTCAGACAGCCTTTCAAGTTGGTGGTCAATTACTTATTGTTTTTATAGATACATTTAAACCATATGACTCTAACTTACTAAGTTTAGTATAAATATCATCCTCAACTTCAAAAACACTTTTAAGTCATAAATCTTTTCTAATATTTTTATTTATAAGTTCTATATAAATCGATATAGTGTTTCAACTTATATCAACCGTATAGACTTTTAATTCTTTAGTATCAATTATAGATTCATCAATAACATCAAGATACTGACTCATAAACTCTTCATTTAATCAACTTTTACCTTCTATACTTACATTTATAACTCACTCATCACTAGATGGAAAAAGTACAAATCAAATTTTTGGAGAAAGGAAGATAAAAGACAATAATAATAAAAATATAGGCAAAGTAATAACTATAACTTTTCTATATAATTTAGAAATAATAAATTCTAGCTTTGAATAATACAAAGATCAAATAAATCACAAGATTTTTTCCCTAATTGATTTATTATCTTCTTTTACTTCTTGTTTGATTTTTCTTTGAGATTCTAAAAATAATTTTTCAGTTTCAGAAAAAGATTCTTCTGATTTCTTATCAACATGAAAAGTTTTTTTAGATTTTACAAAAGATATAAATAAAGCTGAACTAAGAGTAAGAGATAAAAATAAAGCTGCTACTAAAGTAGAAAAAACAGTAATTGGAATATATGCTAAAAATTTTCAAACCACTCAAGGTAAAAACATAAGTGGTAAAAATGCTACTAGTGTAGTCAAAGTTCAAGATATCAGTGGTGATTTAAATTCCTTAACTGCTAATAAAATTGCATATTTTCTACTATATCATTGAGACATTTTTTCACTAGCTCATTCAATAATTACTATAACGGTATCTATAGCAATTCATAAAGTAAGAACCAAAGAAAAGTTTGTAAGAAAATTTAGAGATAAACCTATAGAATCTAAAACATAAAATGTAATAAGAAAAGCTAATGGTAATAACATAGAGGCAATTAATGACTCTCTAAATCATACAAAAATTAAAATAGTAATAAAAACTAACACCAAAGTCTGAATAGCAGTAGTAGAAAGATTTCAATAATCTTCTTTTATTATTTCTGATAAATCATTTATATAATATGTTTTTATTCAATCAAACTCTATATTTGAAGAAAGTATTTTATCTAACTCATGCTTAGAGTTTTTTGATACATTAAATATGTTACTTCACTTACTTTTATTAAAAGATAAAGATGTATAATTAAATCATTTTGATCACTCAAATCATAATCTTTTTATAGTATCATTATTATATTTTCTTTCTATAGATGATACGTCACCTAAAGTTATATAAGATCAGTTATTATAACGTATTATTATATTTTTTAGTGCCTCAATATCCTCAAGTTCTCCATCAAATCTAAAGTCATAATTTAGCTCTCAAATTGAGAAATTTCAAATAGGAGTATTTTTATTATTTGCTTTTATTAGATTTGATATTTCTCAAATGGATAATCAAAGTTGTTCTAGTTTATTTTTTTCTAAAAGTACAAGTATTTCATAATCAGATTCATTAGAACTTCATCAGATATTTAACTGAGCTCATCATAGATCTATTCAAGATAATCAAGAGATATTTCACTCTAATAAAGATTTTATTTTCTGAGCTTTTTGTTTTAAATCATATTTTGAGAAAGTGTCAGAATCTCAATAAAGCAATACCTCAAACATAAGTTCATTACTTGTTGATAACTCTGTAACTAATGGATCATTAGAGTCTTCAGGTAATGAAACTTTATCTACAGCATCTCTTACATCTATAAGAGCATCTTTTACATCTACTGTATTTTCAAACTCAATTGTAATACTAGAAACTCAAACAGAAGAAGTTGATGTTATCTTTTTTATACCATCGATATCTTCAACTTCGTTTTCTATTTTTTCAGTAATAAGTGAATCTATATCTTGAGGATTAACTCAATTATAAACTGTTGTAATTCAGACAATACCAAATTTTATATCTGGACTTGATTCTTTTGGTA